>JASFGJ010000257.1:0-6368 GCA_050123815.1 Desulfobacteraceae bacterium | reverse complement strand
CACCGGGCTGATGTACGCTATCCTGCCCTGGTAGTCGACTGTAAACAGCACATCATTAATATTTTCCACCAGCTCGCGATATTTTTCTTCGCTCTTTCGCAAAGCTTCTTTGGCGGTTCGTTGTTCGGTCACATCAAAGGCCACCCCGATCGCGCCGACAACACGATCGTCTGCATCGAGCATCGGCTCATACAGCATGACAAAATGCACATCGTTTACCTGGACCGTCTCGGATATGAACTCTCCTTTCAAGACCCGCGGGGTTGTTTCGATCAATACCGGATTCGCACCGGCAACAGTCATCAGCGGCTGATAGAGCGCTTGCCCTGCATCGAATCCAAAGCTGGCCATCCCTTTGCCATCGACAAAGGTCAGCACAGCATCCCGATCAATGGCCCAGATCACCAGTGGGGCATAATTTAAAATCGCGCTCAGCCGCTGATTGGCCTTATGCAGTTGGGCCGTTCGCTGCTCGACAATCGCTTCGATGCACGCCTTTTGTCTGCAGAGGCGATCTTGCGCCAGCTTTCGCTGCGCAACCTGTTGCTGCAGGTTCGCTACGAGTGCTTCGCGTTCGTACTTGAGAGACAAAAGGGCCAAGGTGCTGCTATGCATGCGGCATGCCGCCAGGCTGACCAGGAACAAAAAAAGAAGCGCCATTGCGCCCATTGCAATGTGCAGCTCATCGCCGATTAAAAAGAAGCGGGTGCATAAGGGCAACAGCGCCGGCAGGCTGAAGATGAAAAAGGCCGGTCGTGTCGCGCTGAATGCGCCAACGGCACCGGCCGCCATGCCTCCCAGGACAAATGCAAGAAACGCCTGGTGGCCCACCGAATCGGAAGGAAAAAGGAAAACAGCCGCAGATCCCCACGCCATCCCCGAAAAGAACAATGTGGCCATGAACCAGAAGTACCAGTGCTGCGTTTGGCCGGATCTGTTATCGGACGCATGGTAGCGAAAATTCACGATCAACCGACAAGCACTGACAATCCCCATACAGACCAGCCATATGAAAAGGTTAAAAGTGGGAACATAAGCCCTGAAAATGAACACCAGGACGGTGCTGTTTATAAGCGTCGCCGCCGTGCCAATAAATATATGCTCATAAAGCTTGCGGACCTGATCGGCGAACAAGCGTCGAGCATTTTCGGAATCGCCGGCCTTTTGCAGATCTGTTTGCATTGAATATCCCCTCTCGTTAGCACCACTAGATGCAATCCATGCATCAATGGCATCAACGATCATCCCTAAAAGGGGGGCTGTGATTTGCGGCCTAAGGGTGTAAATTACAGCGGAGACATTACACCGACCATCGTTTTAAACCACTTTTTGTTTTACCGCGTGCCGGGCACGTGTTTTTATGAGAAACCATCAGAGCAGGCAGGCAACCGGAACCAGAAAAGGATAGACAATACGACAGACCATGTCACAGGTAGAAACTGTTGGAGTTTGCTCCCAATCGTTATTTATAATGAGTATAAGACATATTTTCCAGAAAACCACAACAAATAGAAATCGTGTGTTTCGTCGCGCAGCCGGCAAGTTTACAAAGCAAACAGGCGTTGGCTGATTCGCTCAAATTCACACCCATCCATGCACTCGATTGCAACATGCAGAAAAGCCTCCATACTCGAATTCCAGAAGGCTATCCAAACTGCGGTTTCCGTAAACATCGCTGATCGGTACCCAAAGAGTGATCCATATAATAACCCAAAAGAGACACTTTCATGTAAAATTAATTGACAAAAAGTGTCAAAAACCCTATCGTTAATGAAACGAGTGACGATGATAAAAGGAGTATCCCATGCAGTTGACCCAACCCGAAATCATCCAAATTCTCCGCCGCCGCAAAGGTTTGAATCAGGCCGAATTGGGTGTCAAGGCATTCGGGCTGAGCCTTGATTCCGCAAGGACCAAAATAAAAAACATCGAGCTTGGCCGCCAGTTGCCGAGTACCGAGGATAGCGAGAAGCTGGCCCGGGCTCTGGATGTTGAGGCAGCCATGATGGTGCCCCCGGCCGCTGCAGCCGAAACCAGCACAAGCGACGAAGGCAACGCTTGCCACATGACCCCGGAAACGCTACAATTGTTCCCTGGACTCGCCGACTATGTCGACATGCTAAACAACGCCGTGCGTATCGGCGACCAGGACTTGATCGGCTATATCGCCGGCAAGCTCTCCAGCCTGTTTGCGATGAACTACAAAGGAAACGCCGCCGGCCAGCCACATAGGCTTTAAGATAATTAATTTGGACTGCGTTATCGGTCGTCGCGGTATTGCAATACAGCTTCCTCCCTCTAGCCTTGCCAAATTAATTATCTTAAAGCCTATGGCTCTTACGGCGGCAATAGCCAATATCTTCCGCACTGGAGGACAGCCCGATGGTTAAGCAACTCAACGAGCATCGCCGAAAAACCGATCTTTACCTGAAAATTCTTAACAAGGCCATTGAGGTTAATGACGGCCACCTGGCCTGCATCGTCAGAAACAAGCTCAAACACCACAACCACCAGGAGTACGCCATCGCCACACCCACCGGCGGTGTCATCATTCGATTCCCCAATTGCCCGCAGCCGGAGGCCCAATCCGACCGACACCCCTATCAGCCGGCGCAAAAGCCGCGCAAAGTGTGGATGGACTGGGCCATCGGCCTCAGTGTCTTTCCCGGCAGTCTCCTGGCCATGGTGGGCTTTGTTCTGCTTTTTTCCTGATCCATGGGTTTTAATAAAACCGCGCGCTTTGCACACGGAAAAACTTAAACGATGGTCGATGCACCCTCTCTTCGCTTCCATTCGCGGCCTGCGGCTGCGAATTAACGCCATCCCCTTTAAAACCGAAAAAAAATAAAAGTGGATTTTGCCATCTAACAATCCCGCACTCAATTTGTACTTGACAATTGGTATATTTTATATATTTATATGTATATATTGACGTACATTTTAAAAGGCGTCCGTGCTTCAATCACTGGACCGCATTCATCCACACCAACGGGAACACAGATGCCCCCAAAGGAGGTGATAGACCGATTGGTAATAACCAAAAGCAAGACCTGATTTCAGGTGAGGAGGCATTATGGGTGCACATTTATACTGGCTGCTAATCTTTGTGCTCCTGTATTGGGGGTATTGCATCACCATCGGTGTCAAAGGATACCTAAAATCCAAAACAGGCGCAGACTATTTTATCGCCGGCAGGCAGCTCAATATCTGGGTGTTTGTGCTGGCGGCGACAGCCACATCATTCAGCGGATGGACCTTTGTGGGGCATCCGGCGTTGATATGGAGGGATGGGTTACCCTACACCTATGCCTCATTTTACGTGCTGACCATCCCGTTTACCGGCGTGCTGTTTTTAAAGCGGCAATGGCTTCTGGGAAAACGCTACGGGTTTGTCACGCCGGGAGAGATGTATTCCCAATACTACAACTCGGAGGCCATGCGCATTCTCACTGTAATCGTGGCGCTCTTTTTCAGCATCCCATACCTGGGTATCCAGCTGCGCGCCTCGGGAATTTTGTTTAACGTCCTGACCGACGGCCTCTTTTCGGTCAATGTCGGCATGTGGCTTCTGGCATTTGTGGTGCTGCTCTACGTGGCCCTGGGAGGGTTGCGGTCGGTGGCCTACGTCGATACGGCCCAGTGCATCCTGCTGTGGCTGGGCATTGTCTCTTTGGGCATTATCGCCGTAACCTTCTGTGGCGGCTGGAGTTCCATGACCAGCAAATTCGGCGATATCGTCAGCTGGGTCCACAGCGGCGGCCAGCTCGTACCGTCCTGGGCCGATCCGGAAGCCGTCAAGGTTTTTCTGTCAAACAAGGAGGCGATCTTCAGGCTCAACGGCCAAGGCTACAGCCACCTCGTGGCCGCACCCAATGTCATTCAGTGGGTTCCCAGCGGCAGCACCGCCTACGGCGATACCTGGACCGGCGTCATGATCCTGACCTACATGTTTGCGCTGATGGGAATCCAATCCTCTCCGGCCTTTTCCATGTGGGCCTTTGCCAACAAAAATCCCAAACCCTTCCCACTGCAGCAGGTGTGGGCCTCAAGCCTGGGCATCGGCTTCGCCTTGTTTGTTTTCTCCTGCATGCAGGGCATGGGCGGCTGGGTGCTGAGTTTGTTTGCCCCCGAGGGTGCCGGCCAGACCGTTTTGCCGCTATCCAAACTGGTGGGCGGGGGGCAGGGCAACCTGGTACCCTATCTGATTCATCTCATGAAAGACACGGCGCCCTTCCTGGTGGGCCTGTTGGCCATTTGTGCCCTGGCGGCCATGCAGTCGACTGGAGCAGCCTATATGTCCACGGCCAGCGGCATGCTGACCCGCGACATCGTCAAGCGCTACTTTAAAACGGAGATGACGGAAATCCAGCAGACCTATTGGGGCCGCTTTACCGTAATGATCGTGGTGGCATTGGCCCTGATCTTTGCCTCGACCGTACCGGGCGCCATCGTTATGCTGGGGGGGCTGGCCGTATCGTACGGTTTTATGATGTACCCGGCGCTGATTGGCACCCTGTACTGGCCCTGGTTGACACGGCAGGGAGTCGTAGCGGGCCTGACGTGCGGCATCATCGCCGTGACGCTGACCTTTAAGTTCAAGTTCGGCCTTCCCTGGGGAGCCTATCCGCTGACCATCCACTGCGCCGGCTGGGGAATCATCTTCAACCTGCCCATCGCCATCCTGGTCAGCTACTTCACCCAACCCGAGAGCTCCGAGTATGAGCGCCGCTTCAAATTTCATACATTTTTAAGACAATATGCCGGCTTACCGCAGGCAAAGAAACCACTGGTCAAGGTCGGATGGATCATCGCCATCGTCTGGTTTCTGTTTGCGATCGGGCCGCTTTGCGTGATCGGGAACACGATCTTCGGTGATCCGACAACACCGGGAAAATGGTTCCTGGGAATTCCGTCCATCTGGCTGTGGCAGCTGCTCTGGTGGATACTTGGCATCTACATGATGTATTTTCTGGCCTACAAGCTGGAGATGTCCACCAATGTATCGGGAGATATCGAGGCTCTGAAGCACGATATCTACGAAAAAGTGCAAGCCGATTAACCACAGCCGGTTGACGCACGCCTGCGCAGCCCGGCCAACCGTGGATTAAACCCTCCCCTGGGTCCCTATTCCACCTCCATCGCGGGGTGAGCCTCTCATGCCGAACGAGCCCTCGGCTGAGAGCCTCACCCCCATTTGGTTTGACCTGTTGATGCCCGTGCGCGTGAAGCCGGTGGATGACGCCCGCCATTTCCCCAATCAACCCGGAATATCGATCTGTGCTATGTAAAATGTAAAACTATTGTAAAACCGCAAACGCCGCTTGAGCTGTTTCCGTTGATTGCTTAAGCTGGGACCTCTGGTGAAGGGATGTCGAATGGATCACTATTAGTAGTTTCGCCTGTTGAACGGATATCGAGAGGTTTTTATGTTCCATTTCCTACCCGCCCCGGTTCGGGGCTGTTTTTCCTTCTTGGGGTACTTCCTGAACAGTCTGTTTTGGATTCCTTTTCTGATGGTTACGGCTTTGTTGCGGGCGCTGATTCCCGTTAAGAAATGGCAGCGCATATGCGGCCGCACAGCCAATCGTATCGCCGAAAGCTGGATCGCCGTGAACAACTTGAATCAGAAATTGACCGCCGGCACCCGGATGGAGGTCCGCGGAATTGAAAATCTGAAACGGTCCGAATGGTACTTGATCCTGGCCAATCATCAATCCTGGGTCGATATCCTGGTGCTGCAGCGGATCTTTAACCACCGCATCCCGCTGCTTAAATTCTTCATCAAAAAGGAGTTGTTCTGGTTCCCCGTGATGGGTCAGGCCTGGTGGGCGCTGGATTTTCCTTTTATCAAGCGCTACAAAAAAAGCCTGCTTAAGAAAAAACCGCACTTGAAGGGCAAAGACCTGGAAATCACTCGCAACGCCTGTCAAAAATTCAAAACCCTTCCGGTCTCCGTAATGAATTTTGTCGAGGGTACCCGCTTCTCCCGGGCCAAGCATCGTCGACAGCAATCGCCCTATGCCAATTTGCTGAAGACCAAAGCCGGCGGCATCGCCTATGTGCTCGGCGCCATGGGAGACCAAATTCATAACGTTTTGGATGTTACCATTGTCTATCCCAAAGGCGGCAAAAGTTTCTGGGCGTTTCTATGTGGAAAGATCGACGAAATCAAAGTCCGGGTCAACACCGTACCGGTCAACCAGGATCTGATTGGCGATTATGCCAACGATCGGGCCTTCCGGCGCAAATTTCAAATCTGGCTCAACCGCCTATGGGAAGAAAAAGATCAATGCATCGAAGGGATTCTTAACTGCTGAAAGACTCGGCCTGTATCATATAAAAACAATATAGTATAAAAAGTATCTCAG
>JASFGJ010000256.1:0-6392 GCA_050123815.1 Desulfobacteraceae bacterium | reverse complement strand
TGTCATCGTCGCCCTGGTCAAAAACTTTCAGGATCTCCTCGCGGCCGATGATCGAGAGGGTGATCTGAAGGCCGCCTGTGCCCCATCCATAGAATATGGGCAATTCTCTGGATGCAAAAGGCACTTGAAAACCCGGTACGGCAATGGCCTTGAGCAATGCGCGACGCACCTCGCGTTTTGAATTTTCATCCAGCAATGCGAAATTGTACATGCTCATCTCCTTAGCGATTTTCTGCAGCAGTCTCTTTGGCTCTTTTGCGGATGTTGCGGATACGATCCAGAGAGGATTGAAAGGTAACATAGTGCGGCAGTTTCAAATGTGAAATAAACCCTTGGGATTCCATGTTATCGATATGAAAAAGAACAAATTCCTGGTCCTGAACCGGTGTTTGTGGATCTCGCGAGCACAGGGCCCGGTCTAAAATGGACATGGCAATGGCTTTGCGGTCGTTGTGACCGAATATCAATCCATACCCCAAGGTGAAGAGATAAGATTCTTCTTTGGTGGTCTCATCAACGGTTTTTTCAAATTTACAGATGGATTCCACTTCGGTTACCATCACTTTTCCCACGGTGACCGTTGTATCCCAATAGGGGTGTTTGATTTTCACCGGCAGGTACCCGACGCGGACCTCTGCCAAAGTCGGGTGGACCGATCCCCAACCGCGCATACTGGCGTACCCCAAAGCCAATACGGCCCCTTCCTCGCCACGGGTGAGCCGCTGCAGCCGTGCCGATCGATCCATGGGAAATACGATGGGTTGCCGCGTGATATCGTAGGGGATTTGCTCTGCATTTTTTATGGGAGTCTCCATGAGCCCCTGTCCCCGCAAGTAATCGATCACTTTTTCAACCGGCGCCTCCAGGTCGGAATTGTCTTTTTTCTTGGGAGGATCCGGTGATAATTCTTTTTCGTCGAGCAGCTCAAAACGGATTAAGCGTTGGGCATAATCTCGTGAAGGCCCTAACACCTGGCCCCAGGGAATGTCCTGAAAGGATGAGGAAATTCTCCGAATGCAAAACATTTCATCACTATTGGCCGCAATTGAAAAACCGGCCCTGGGAACGGTGGAGCGGTATGCCCTTACGAGGTAAGCCGCTTCCATGGGATCGCCCTCCGTTTGTTTGAGGGCAAGCGCCGCAATTTTTTGAGAATACAAAGAGCCCTCGCTGATTACCTTATCCACCAACAGCCGCATCTGGTTTTTAATCTGCGATGCATCAATGGGCGTTCCTCCGTTCCGGCACCGGTAATAATCCACCAGTGCTTCTGCATTCAGGATGGCGTCCCTGCCGCCTTTCACTCCTACATAACCCATTTATTTATCTCCCAAAGTCTCTATATTTACGGATCGCGGGATTCCAATGATCTTTCCGCTGTGGCTGATAAGATAGATGTCGGCCCCCATTGGATATTGTTTTCGATGTTGTCGCCACTGCTCTGGTTCGTCCGGGCTCAAACCATCTACAGAGAGAACCTGTTTTGACTGAATTCCAGGCCCGGTCAAACAAAAACTGACATCACCACCATGGGGATGATCGGCGATCTTTCTTACAAAATAAAAAACGGTAGCGCTTTGATGCGGATTCGGTAAGGTGCCCTGTTTCACAGCCTCGAACGTTCCGTTCAAAGAAGGGCTTAAACAAAGTACGAAATCGGCTCGATCAAAATTTGCCGACATGCTGTGGGTATTGACCTCAAGATAGCGTGAAACCTCTTTTCTCACATCGTCGTCCATGGCGTGCACATGAAACGTCACCTCAAGATCGAGCAGTGTCAAAAAGGGTTGCAGAATGAAACCGATGGCAGGGGGATTGATGACAAGGGGCACTGGATCCAGCTTGCGAATTACACCGGGAAAGGCCAGGGACATCATCAGGGTCTGGAAAGCTCTGCGGCTGTCGTGGATGAGATCAAATTGATTTTCCTTCAGTCGTGCGTCTACAATATCCATATCTGTC
This sequence comes from Desulfobacteraceae bacterium, assembly GCA_050123815.1. GTDB lineage: Bacteria > Desulfobacterota > Desulfobacteria > Desulfobacterales > Desulfosarcinaceae > JARRKU01. The sequence continues at coordinate 4,430 of JASFGJ010000256.1, read as the reverse complement.
TCCGTTCAAAATGTTCGCGCAGTATGAACATGTGCCAGTTGATTATCCCAATGAGAGAATGGATTTGACACAATTATGATTAGTCTGTGATGAAAGTAATGTTAAAATCATATTTTGCGGAAAGGAAATGAGACAATGACAATCTTCGACACGATCGGCGTAACTTACGACGACACACGGCAAGCCGATAGGCGCATTGTAGCTCGCATAGCGTCGCTTCTGAATCTGCCTGCCGGCTCGCAGGTCGCCGATATCGGAGCTGGTACGGGGAACTATAGCCAGGCGCTGGCCGAAGCCGGCTTCCGAATCCAAGCCGTTGAGCCGTCATCAGTCATGCAACGTCAGGCTCAATTCAACGCAGATGTCAAGTGGCTGCTGGGATCTGCGGAGCATGTCCCTCTTGCTGACGCAAGCGTAGACGGTGTTGTCTCAACTCTCGCCGTGTGCCATTTTTCCGATATACAGAAGGCCCTTGCTGAGATGGCGCGTATCTCTCGCACTAGCGCGGCCGTAATCTTTACGTTCGACTGTGATGCAGGGAGGCGTACTTGGCTGTATGAGTACTTCCCGTTTCTGTGGGACCTGTTCGACGTGATGCCGTCAGCTTCCCAACTCATGGACATGCTGGGCAGTGCGATGGGCTGCCGGGCAGAAATAGAAGTATTCCCCCTTCCACCCGACCTGACGGATGGCTTCGCAGCCGCCGCTTGGCAGCAACCTTGGCAATACCTCGATGGGGGATATCGGGCGAACATATCTTCATTCACCAAGGCTGAACCAAGTGCAGTAGCACGTGGCGTGCAGAGGCTATCCGATGATCTGGCCACCGGCGTTTGGGAGGAGCGGCACGGAAGCGTCATGCACCTTCCCGTTTTCGATGTCGGCTATCGGTTCGTATTCACTTGCGAAGGGGAAGTCCATATAAGTGCTTGAACGATTGAAATCGGTTCTTTCCATAAAACATGGGAGGATCTATTTGTTTTTTCGTTTGACAAGGCCCTATTGATCGTTTATCGTCGATTGACGATTAAGGGGGGAAGGTGACTGACAAAGCCACAGAGTGGGAGACCGACATTTATGCATCAACCCATAACCGGATCGATCCTGATCGGTTGGCCGTTATATGTAAAGCCTTGGCACATCCGGCACGCATTCGCATTGTGGGACACCTTAAGCAACTCAACCAGTGTATCTGCGGCGATCTTGTCGATGCGCTACCCCTGGCCCAGTCCACCGTCAGTCAGCACTTGAAGATTCTCAAATCGGCCGGAGTGGTCAGAGGAGAGATCGAAGGGCCGCGGACGTGCTATTGTTTAAATCCCCTTTTTTTGAAGGAGTTCAAATCATTGGTGGACCAATTATTACGTTTCGAATAACGGGTAATGATGAAAGAAGAAACCAAACAAACTTGCGAGTGCGGAAAAGGCACCTCGCCGTCAGATACCGGCAAGCCGGCCTTTGAGATGCTTCCCATTTACAAGGAACCCGCCGTGTCCGATGGCTGCTGCGACCAAAGCGCTGATACCGGCCCTTTGGACGATCCGGACGAACCGTGCTGTGGCCCTCCGGCCGGACCGCCCAGCAGCCCGCATGAGCGGCCGGGATATGCCATTTGCCATTTTGTCAGCGGCTTTTTGGATACACCTGCCGGAAAGGTGCCGCAGATAAAAGCGTCGCTGAGTATGCGCGACCGAATGGGCTCCCTGGCTGTGCGCTTTTCCCTGGGGCGCGACGACTACAAGGTTGCACCGGGACTGTACGCTATCGGTGTGCCGGGACCCGACAGTTCCGTACTGGTTACGGCAAACTACAAGTTGAGTTTCGACCATTTGCGCCGGCATTTGGACGGGCAAAACCTGTGGCTTCTGGTGCTGGACACAAGGGGAATCAATGTCTGGTGTGCCGCCGGCAAGGGGACTTTCGGCACAGCCGAACTGGTGCGCCAGGTGCAGCGCACCGGCCTGGCAAACGTCGTACACCACCGAAAGTTGATTTTGCCACAGCTGGGCGCCACCGGCGTAGCGGGGGCCGAGGTCAAACGGGGCTGTGGATTCGAGGTTGTCTGGGGGCCCATCCTGGCGGCGGACATCCCTGCCTTTATGGAGGCCGGCCTCAAAGCCACGGAGTTGATGCGGCGCGTGACCTTCACAATCAGGGAGCGGTTGGTACTGGTTCCGGTGGAACTGTTCATCATCCGCAAAGCGCTGTTGTGGACGTTTCTGGCGATCTTTCTGGCGTCTGGGATCGGCCGGCACGTCTTCTCCCTGACGGCTGCCTGGGAGCGCGGTCTGCTGGCGCTTGCCGCTTGTCTGTCGGGTGTCGTCGCCGGTTGTGTCGCCGCTCCATTATTGCTGCCCTGGCTGCCCGGACGGGCCTTTGCCGTCAAAGGGGTCGTCACCGGAGCGGGGCTGGGGGTGCTCCTGTTGGCAGTGCTGTGGGCGAATCCCCATATCGCATTGATGTCCGCTTCGGCATTGCTTCTGACCATGGTGGCCGTCAGTTCATATCTGGCCATGAATTTTACAGGCTCCACACCGTTTACTTCTCCGTCCGGTGTTGAAAAAGAGATGCGGCGTGCGATTCCTTTACAGCTGGCTGCGGTTGTGATGGCTGCCGGCTTGTGGCTCGGGGCTGCATTTTAGGGTGGGGGCTTTAATCTTATGAAAGAACAATAGATGAAAACGTTACGCTATCTGGATGATGTGGTGACATTGACATTGAATGAGCGGCAGTGTGTGGGATGCGGCATTTGCACACAGGTGTGCCCGCACGGTGTGCTGGCGCTCAACGGGCGCAAGGCGCACATCGTGGACCGCAACGGCTGCATGGAGTGCGGCGCCTGCGCAAACAATTGCCCCACCGGCGCATTGGGCGTTACGCCGGGCGTCGGGTGCGCCGGCTACATCATCCAGACCTGGATCAAGGGCAGGCAAAACGCTTCTTGCGGTGGTCCTGGCTGTTGTTGAGTATTATATTTCGTCGGCTAATCGTCGATGGCTTCGAACAAAATTTTATGCTCGACCAGCCGCATCTTTTTAATGCGCGCCCGGATCTCTTTTTGGTCTCCGAAAATGTTGACCAATCGCCAGGTATGATCATCACCTGGCTGGACAACATCCACCGATTCCAGAATCAATTGCTCTTTTTCGTCTTTAATGAAATAGGCGTTGGCTTCACACATGCTCTACCACCTCTTTTATTTTATCGATCGATCGCTCCACCAGATGCGGCAGGGGCTCTTTGCTCAGACCGATGATTTCGACTTGCTCCTGCGACAGGGGCAGTAATACTTTTTTTGCCGGGCTGGACATAATGGCTTCGGCCATCATCGGGGTCAGCTCTCCCAGCATGGCGTTGGGCCAGGAAATGGCCATGGGGCCGACGATGCAATCCGCCGAGCGGACAGTGCGGCAGATGGCGTTTTCGCCGGAAGCTCCCTTGTTGGCCCCTGATTTGAGCATCTGGACGGTTGCGATGGCATTGGTGCCCAAGGCAATGATCTCTACTCGCTCGCCGAGTGCCGCTTTCAGGTATTTGACTACGGTGGCCCCGATTCCTCCACCTTGGCCGTCTACAACGCAAATGCGCGCCGGCATGACTGAGCACCTCCCTTTGCCAAAAAAAGCCATGAAGTATTGGTCTTTATATGCAAGCACCAACAGCCTTCATGGCTTGTGATTATAAATCAATCATGATTTCGGAAAACTTATCTTCAGATAAGTATCTCAAGTATCGCTGGGCTGTTACCTATCTGTTTTTCGGTGTGTTGTCAATAATTTTAGATTTTGCATGCCTGGGTAGCGATAACGTTTGGTAGCATGTACGGCTTCAGCCGAAATTTGATTAGACGATAGTGTTGTACAAGTCGGCCCAATTTGGATTGTTGCTCTCAATCAATTCCAGTTTCCACTTTCGCTTCCAATTTTTCAGTCGTTTTTCCCGTGTTATTGCCGAATCCATGGTTTGGTGTAGTTCATACCAAACTAAGTGATGAACGCGGTAGCGTTTAGTAAATCCTTCGATCAGATTATTTTTATGCTCCCATACTCGCTTTACAAGGTTTGATGTGACACCGATGTAGAGCGTACCGTTTCGTCTGCTTGCTAAAATGTATACAGCCGGTTGCTTTTTCACCTCTGCCCTTTAGTTGCTGGTTTGCGAGAAAATGTTGTATTGATTAAAGCCGAACCGTTCAGAGCTACCGTCATGCCGGGCTTGACCCGGCATCCATTATTTTCAGTACGATACGATTCTGGATGCCGGGTCAAGCCCGGCATGACGGAAAAACGCAGGCATATTTTAAATGATGCCATAGTCTCTTTCGCGAGAATGACGCTTGGTAAATTCTTTACAAGACTCTATTATCAATACTTCTGTCTACGAAAAGCGAGGAGCCGTTTTAGTGATCGACTTCACGGCAAGGGTATTAC
>JASFGJ010000255.1:0-6399 GCA_050123815.1 Desulfobacteraceae bacterium | reverse complement strand
CCCGCCAGCAATACAAAGGTATGCTGAAATGTCGGAGCGGCCTTGCCGATGCTGAACTCTCTTTCCAACTCCTGGCCGTTGAACATCTTCACGGTGGTCCGCTTGGTCGAATCCAGGTCGTAGCGTTCATAAATGCCCGTCTCCGACACCAGTGCGGTGGCGGTCAGGTTTGCAGCGGCGTTGAGCATATTTTTCACTGTAACGGTATTGGCAGGATAATCCTTAGGCTTGATCAACCACTGCTCATCCTTCTTGGTCAGTTCGATGGACATGTCAGCCTTGGTAATGAGCATGCGGTTGACTGTATTGCTGTCCAGTTCAGCCAGCCTGGGCAGTTCAGGGTCCTCGTGATTTGTCCTTTGCACTCCCAGATAGATTGACAGAACCACTATAACCAGTATGAGAAGCAAATATTCCTTTTTTACTTTCATTGCAACCTCACTTCATCATCGATCGTTTCGTTCCTAAAGACTTTCCTTAATCTCGGGGATCGGCCAACACCGGGTCGGTCGTTGAGCGGGCTTTAAACGCTACTCTCCGATTGAAACTGCATTTGTATTCTTTTTTTGCGTCCATGCCGGCGAAGCCAGACCGCGCAACCGAAGATCACCACCAGGATCGGCAGTCCCACGATGTTGGCGGTTTTTATCAGCACTTTGGTTGCCGCTCCGGTCTCTTTGAGCGGGTTGAAGGACTGTTGTTTGCTGCGCATCACGGCGATGGACCCACGGTCATTGAGGGCGTCGATGGTGTTCAGGACAAACATCGAATTGATTCCCTGTCCCCCTTCATCCAAAAGTTGGTCGGATATCATTTCGGAAGATGCGATCACCAAAATTTTCGATGGCGGGCTTTTTTTGATGAACGTTCCGCTGCTGTCGACTTTTGCCCGCTCTTCCTTGGTCAGATCGCTCTCCTGCACCGTCGAGCTTTCGTCGGATTCCTTATCTTGATCTTGCGCGCTGTTTGCTGCAGATTCTTCTTCTGGTTTTTCGGGCATGGGTTTGCCCTCGAAGTAGCTGCTGAAAGCGCCTTCCAGCAGATAGGCCAGCGGCTGGCTTGACATCTCACTGTCCGAGGCCGGTGGCCGCAGAAACATGGGATTCAGGTTGATGCGGTCGCGCATCTCCCATGAACGCTCGGACGAGGCAAACAGACGATGGGCGGTAATCTGCTGTGCTTCAATACGTTTCTGGTCAAGTTCCAACGGCGAAATCTTCAGGGAAACCAAGCCCTTGATGTTTTTAATGTAATCCAAATCCTTATTGATCTTTTCGCTCTGGATAATGGGAGCGAAATAGATGGCCTGTTCACCGCCGCCCTGGCGTTGCGGCCGACGCTGGCGAAAGCAGTTTTCGTCAAGCACCAGCGATTTTTTAATGCGCACACCGTAATGTTCGAGCAATTTTTCCAGTCCGGTGTCCATCGGGACAAAGGTCGGCATCTGGTTGCCCATAAACTGTTGCTGGCCGGCCGGCTGCACCTCTTTAAACGCGTCGGTGAAAATGGCCAGGTTTGTTCCGCGCATCAATGCCTGGTCGATCTGATAGAGGGCGTAGTCGGAAAGCTTTTCTGTGGGGCGAGCCACGATCAGGCACCGGATGCCGTCCGGTATGGGATCCTCCTTCAATCGAATCGATTGGAGGGAATAACTCTTGTCGATTAAGGTTCGAAAGTTCCTCAGGGAAGGGCCGCCGCGCTGTCCCATTGGGCCTAAGCTGGCCGCCTCGAGGGTGCCGTGGTCGGCCAGGTAGCCGATGCTTTGGTTGATGTTGACCAGTCGTTCAAGATTTGTGTTGATAATCTCTTCAACTTGTTCCACATCGGTCAGCTGGTATTGTCTTCCAAATATCGGAAGGTTGATAACCTGCAGCAGGGCAATTTCGCGGACCTGCTGCTTGTACTTGAGCAGCAGTCCGATGTCGCCCTGTCCCGGTTCCACGTTGGCTTCCGCAATGGCCGGCCAGTTCAGCCGCATCAGATTGTGATCTCGAAGCTTTTCTGCTGCCGAAGGATCGGCAGTGGGGTCGAGATGTTGGAAGCTGAGCTTGTTGTAATTCTTGGCATTGAGTTTTTCGACGATATTCTTTACTTGCTGGGGGTATTGCTGGAGGGCTTCCAACCCGATATACGGGGCTACCTTGTAAAGGGAAGATGACAGGACCAGGTCGACCCGGATATTCTCTTCAAGATTCAACAGGGCGCTGACCTTGTGATTGAGTTTTTGGATAGCCGTGGTTATCTTGTACTCCAGCCTGTCGGTGCTGGTGATCGTTGGAATGCGTTCAATCACGTCACCATGGATCAGCACAAGGCCCATAAAAGCTTGCTTGAATTTCACTTCGTCTTTTTCCACCGTCTGAATTTGTACCGGGTGGATGCCGTAATTTCGCGCTGTTTCACGGTTGTCCCGTGCATCATCGCTGATGCCCTCGGTTTCCGGCGTCACGTTGTAGAATTGCGCTTTGAAGTGTTTCTTGTTGTGCAGCGCATACTCGCCAAGCAAATCTTGCAGGTAGCGCTGTGTGTTGTTGTGCGGGGCGGGTAGATCCTTGGTAAAAAAAACCTTTATGGTCAGGGGTTCGGACAGGGTGGCGACCACCTGTTCGCTGACCTCGGAGAGTGAATAGATTTTATTGCCTGTCAGATCGGATCTAAAGAACAGGGTGATCCCGGCCAGGTTGATCAGCACGATGACCGAGACGTACAACAGCAGTTTGATATATTTGGCATATCGTTGCATTGGGGCGTTCATCTGTTGTCCTCTCTACTTTTTTTCCTGCATCACCAGCTGTGTGGCATACAATCCAATAAAAATTACACTTAAGAAATAGATCAGGTCTCGCGAGTCGACGATTCCTTTCGCGATATTTTCAAAGTGGGTTGCGGCGCTCATATAGGCCACGGTCGACAGCATCTGTTGAGGAAAGAAAAAGAGCATCTTGTCTACGATGGCTAGAATGGCGCAAATGATCATGCCGACAATGCAGGCGATAATCTGATTGCGTGTTAACGACGATGCAAACAGCCCGATGGCCGCGTAGGCCCCGCCCAGCAGCAGGGCGCCGAGGTAGCTGCCGATCACCACACCCCAGTCCAGATCCCCAAGGAAACTGATAAAGATGGGGTAGGAGAGGGTGGGGAGCAGGATTGCCGCCACCAGGGCCGCACCAGCAAAGAATTTGCCGAGAATGATATCGCGATGCGTCACGGGCATGGTCAAGAGCAATTCATACGATCCCACATTGAGCTCTTCAGAGAAAAGCCGCATGGTGATGATCGGGACCACAATGGCGAACAGGAAGGGCAACAAATTAAAAAATCGCCTCAAATCGACCTGGTCGTAAACAAAGAAGGTGGAAAAAAAGAGCCAACCGGTCAACAGCAAAAATATAGCGATGACGATGTAGGCGATCGGGGATGTAAAGTAATCTTTAAATTCCTTTTTGAAGATCAATACTGCCTGGTGCATCTTAATTCTCCATTGTCAACTCGCGGAAAATGGTTTCGAGGGTTTTGGCTTCCCGGTGCATTTCGATCAATACCCAATCGGTGGCTTTTATGGCCGCATAGATCTGGGCGCGTGGATCGTGGCCGTGGTGGCATGCAACCTTGATTTTCAGCACGCTTGTGCTTTCGTCTGCGATACGCTCGACCTGCCGGACGGCATCGATGGACTCCAGTTGCTTGCGGACCCCGTCAAAATCAGCCTGCTCGAGTTCGATTCGCACATGGCTGGAACCGTCGCCGTTTCGCTGCTTGATGTCCTGGGTGCTGCCATCGGCGATGATGCGACCTTTATTGATAATCACGATCCGGTCGCAAGTGGCTTCGGCTTCGCTCAAGATATGGGTGGAAAGGATAACGGTTTTTTCTTGCCCGATTTTGCGGATGATCTCACGGATTTCGACGATCTGATTGGGATCCAGCCCGGAGGTCGGCTCATCGAGGATCAAGATTTCCGGATCGCTCATCATGGCATGCGCCAGCCCAACTCTTTGTTTGAGACCTTTTGAGAGTGTCTCGATGGTTTTGTGCATGATCGAGCGCAGGCCGCACATGTCGGCCAGGACATTGAGCCGCTGCGACTTGGCCTCGGCATTCAGCCCTCTGATTTGGGCGATGTGGTCAAGGTAATCATACACCAGCATGCCTTTATACAGAGGCGCCGATTCGGGCAGGTAGCCGATCATCTGTTTAATGGCCAGAGCATCCTCATTGATCGAAAAGTCCTTGATCCGAATGTCACCGGTCGTGGGCGCAAAATATCCGGTGAGCATCCGCAATGTGGTGGTCTTTCCGGCGCCGTTAGGGCCCAGCAGACCAATGATCTCCCCCTTTTCGATGTCGAGGTTGATCTGATCCACCGCACAGAAGTCATTGTAGTATTTGGTCAGGTTTTTTACATGGATCATTACCTTCCTCCTTGGCACGCTGCACCGCTGCCGGGATTTGGGTCATTGTTATGGTAAATAGGGCGTTTAACGTGTTCTCACTATTGGTTTCCAATTGACAGAGGCCGCTGTCGGCCCCGATGAGATAGCGTTATTAATGTATAATTTATAAAGTGTCAACCCAGCTTTCAAGCTCGGAAATATTGTGCCATCCTGCTGGTTTATAAGGGAAATAGAAGGGCATAGGGGCCATCAGGCCGAGACCTGATACCATGGGCCCTGAATGCGCGATTGTCTGCAACGAGGGCACCTGCCGGGAGGCGAGAGCCGCTTACGGTCGGTAAATGCATAATCACAGCTCTCGCAACGGGCTGGGATCACACGCAATCGATCTTTGCGGGCGGATACGGTCCTGGCAATATGCGGCAGATGGCTTTTGACCTCTTTTTCACTGATTCGTAAGGCCTGTGAAAGGTCTCTCAAATCCATCGGTGCCGTCTTTAATAGTGAAATCATCTGCTGTCGAGTGGTTTTCATTGCCCATCATGTTTCCAGTGCTGCCACTGCAGGATCTTTATCGAACCATCGAGCGCAGCGCGTGCACAATGCCCGCAACGGCCGGCCGCAGGGTCTCCAGACATGTTTGATAGCCGGACAATGGCCCACCGTAGGGATCCGCGACCTGCCGGAATTTGGCCTTTGGATCAAATTCCAACAACAAGTGCAGCTTTTCTTGTTGAATCTCTTTCCATCGTTGTATGAACCACAGATGCGCCATTTCCATGGCAAGTATCAGGTCGGCACTGAGAGCCAGTTTCCGCGTCAGTTGGCGTGCGCGATGCCCGCTGATGTCGACGCCAATCCGGGCCATGATCTCAATGGCGTGGTCCTGTGCCGGATACCCTTGCAGGGCATTTGTCCCGGCGGAGGCCACTTCGATCGTTGAACCGAGGTCGCCGGTAAGATGATGCGCCAGCAATCCCTCGGCCATGGGGCTGCGACAGATATTTCCGGTGCAGACCACAATCACCCGATTTATGCGCTTCTTTTCCATCGTGGAATTTTAGCGGCCTATCTTTTTTTATGCAACGCAAATTCTAGAAGTTGTTTCTAAAAAGGGGGGTGACTCGCGGTGCCGGGGGGTACCGGCACCGCGAATCGGCTACGAACACCAAAGGAGGTGGTGTGAAGCGGTGGTGTCTATGATTTAAAAATTTGGGGCAGCCGCCCGCGTAAACTGTCCTTCAATTGCTCAAAATTCATTTTCTGTCGGGCCGTGAGGGGCAGCAGGTGCTGCTTTTCTCTGTGCTGCAGAAGCATGCACGCTTTTTGGTTGATCCATCCCGGAAGACCGCCCGACTGTTTGTAAATCAAGTGAATTTGATCGATCGAAAATAGGTCCCTTTCCGCAAGTCCGGCTATCTTGACGCGATGCCGCAGATAGTCGGCGGTTTGTTCTTCGGTCAGGGGGGTTATGTGGATTTTTTCAATCACCGCATTAGACGGAAGCCATCCGGCAATATCCGCCAGTCGTCTTCTTATTTGCGGTTCTGCAAACAGAACAAGGGGTTGAAATTTGTTGGCACGGCTGCGGCCGCCGGAAAATCTCGACTGCGCCAGGATTTGAAGCTCGTGTTGATTCAACTGGTGCGCATCGTCAATGATGATCGATCGTACCCCTTCTGTTTTAGTAAGAAATACCAGTCGATTGTCCAGATTTTGACACTGTGTCATTTCAGCTTTGCCTTTTGGCTTCAGACGAATGCGGCACACCTTCCATGGTTTTCGACCATCGTGAATCAGGCGATTCATCAAGGTCGTTTTGCCGCTTCCTTGCTCGCCGATAATGACGATGACCGGACTGCGGCTGCCGATCAGCCGATGCAGTACGGCAAGACGTTGCGATATAAGCGGTGATGCGAAAAAAAATTTATCGTGCTGCATAGGGCGTGCGGGTTGTTGATCCAGACCCAGCATGGCATGCAACGGCGGATGCGATGGTTTG
>JASFGJ010000254.1:0-6402 GCA_050123815.1 Desulfobacteraceae bacterium | reverse complement strand
ATCATTGCCCCGGGCAAGCGACCTCAATGATGCCACCTGCTTAACCATACGATCTCTTCGCTCCGGCGCGTCACATGCATCAACCCGCTCTTGCCACAGATCGAGGATTGCCAGAATGTTCTGCTGCCGCTCCTCCGGCCCATCACCGGGGGTGAGGCCCGCAATGGCTTTTTCTATTTTGTCGGTGCTGGTCTTTGCCATGACAGCCGCAACGCCGGCGCGGATATCTCCAACGATCTGTTTACTCTGCCATTCAAGGGCGGCGGTCTCCGCACGCTGCAGGGCGCTGTACGCGTTTTGAAAGTCTTGCAAGGATCGATCTTTGGACAGTGCGGTACGCGCCTTGTCCATCAAGGCGTGAACTTCGATGCGGCCCTTCTCCGGAAAATCGGGATGTTGAAGCAAACGGGCGAGCGCCTGTTGGCGAGCCACCATTTCATCGGACCACATCCGCCATGCCACCATCATGGTCGCGCGTTGGTCGAGAAAGCGCGCCGTTCGCCGCAGCCATCGCCGGATGGTAACCGCCAGCCGCCGGGCCCGATCGGCCTCCCCGGCAGCCAGTGCCAGGTGGGCGCGCACGACATGCGGGCCGAATCCCTGATCAATGGCCAGCAGCAACGTGTCAAAGTTATTGTGCCATTGGCTCTGTTGGAAGGCTCGCACCAGATCCGCCAGGCCTGCGTCGTCCAGTGCCGATGGCGCCTTTACCGCTGGCAGAAGCATATCGAGGGCCGCCGCGCGCGTTTTGAGATCCTGATACTGCTTCTCCAGGCTTGCCACCTCGGTCGAGCCCGCCCTGCCCTCTTTTACGCGAGAGCGTAAATCCTTGAACAGCTCCCGCGCCCGGGTCAGGGAACGATTCGCGCGCTTGAGACGCGAGTCTTCAATACCCAGGGCGCGCGCCTCGCTCAATACTTCCAAGGTGTCGGTCAGAGCGTCATCCATCTGTCTTTGCAATGGATCGACATCGACCGATCGAAGCGACAGCGCTTCCCGTGACCTATTTTGCAAAGCGAACCGTACCGGTGAAAGTGCAACCGCACGCCCGGATAAAGCGGCAAATGGTCCCAGCCAGTGCGTTGCCTTGCAGCTCAAGTCATCCGGTCCGGCCAGATCGAAAGTTTTTTTGGCACCCGAGTCGCTCGATTTCAGATCCATCGTAATCCCCCATGATTGATTGCCTGAATCCTAGTATGCTTCTCCCCTCAGAGGCAGAGGTCAGGTGAGGGGATGGTCTTTCGCAAGGTCCGCCCTCACCCTCACCCGCCCCTCAAGGAAGAGAATAAATGGGTAGACACGAATGAACAATATTCTGTTTTTCCGTAGAGAAAATTTCTACTGACGAGTGACGTTTGCTGTTTTGCAGGAAAACAGTTGGCATGTCAATCGCGCGCACTGCGTATCAGGTGCGACGCTATAACCGGTTGCACATTTGAAAAAACCAGATTAGTTTACCCTCAAGATGATGCGGACCGATCCTGCGCCACAAGAGGAGAACCATTGATGATTGTCACCTGCCCGGAATGCCGGAAGCGATACAAGATCTCCCAAAAACACGCATCGTCCGAGCGCAGATTGGTCCGGTGTCCGGCCTGCAATGGAAGGATTCCTGTCGGAGCGCCTGCGCCGCCCAAGCAGGATGCCGCCGCGCCGCACGTCACCATCGAATGCAACGCTTGCGGCAGGCAGTATCGCATCCCCAAAGCCAAACTGCCTGCCGGCAGCGCCCGGGCGCGCTGCAAAGCATGCGGCCATACCATCCAATTGGGCCCGGCTGCCGCACCACCGGCCTCGAAAACGCCACCGCCCAAAGCCGAAACCGATCAAACCGATCCTGCCGAAAAAGCGGTTCAACCCGAAACCCGGCCGCCGGCAAGGCAAAAAGCCCCATCGGAAAAATCGTCCCGGCGCCGCCGGCTGCCCATCGCCTTGGCCGGGGGCGGCCTGGCCGTCCTGGCAGTGGTGTTGATCGTTTGGTTCGGACAGCGACTGTTTCCTGAAAAGGCCCCTGTGGAACCCTTTGCCCCCCTTCCCGAGGCGTTGAACCCCGTGGCCGGAATCAGCGTCAACATACCCCGCTTCATCGAACTGGTGGAGCAGCAGGCCAAAACGACGGAAAAGGCCCGTATGGCGTTTGACAAACTGGCTCCGGTCAAACAGCTGGGGATACACCGTTTCGACGCGTTCCTCTTTCCCGACCCGACACACACCGCCCTGGCGGTCGTCGCCTTGCGCGGCGGCAAAGAGGCTGCCGTCAAACAGCTGCTGAGCGGCGACGATTTCCTGGGGCCGTATGTCCGGCAGATAGCCAAGGGTATCTATCAATTCAAGATAGAGGCCTTTGACCCGGAGCAAATTCGCAAGGTTCCCGTGGATCTGTACGAGCTTCGCCTGATCGGCAATGACTGCCTGGTCGCGCCGCGCCACCTGTTTGACCAGCTTGCCCCGGGACGCGATATGATCGCTCACGCCCCTGCCGCACGATTTGCCGGGGCGATCAAACAACCGGACAACGTGGCCGTGCTGTCCGTCCGCATCCCCAAAAATTTCGGCGACGGCTGGACGCAGGCGCTGGCCGGACATGCGCTGGTCAAAGAGACGCCCCAGGCGGGCATGATCGCCGGTATGGGGGTGATGCTGCTTCAGCAGATGACCGACCCTTTCAGGCAACTGGAGTTCATGGCGCTGGGTCTGCGAATAGACAACGGACGCCAACGCCGCCATCTAAGCTATGCCCATCAGTTCCGCCCGGAAATCGACGGCGCCGCAGTCTACCAGGCCTTTCAGAACAAGAGCACGGATGCCCCCCATGGGGTACTCAACAGCATGATAAAGCTGCTGGAAGACCCGCGGCTTGAAACCGGCATAAAATTTCACGACAATCGGCTGACCTTAAACATCGGTTGGGATGCGCTGGATGACCAAGGGGTGCTGACGGCGCTCTCTGAGGCCACCCTCGGCCAGCTGGTGGCGCGCACCATGATGAGCGGCGGCGCCCCCACTCCCGGACCGGTGAAGACCGTTTACAGCGACCCGCCCCGGTTGACCCGCACAGTGGATGTGGCGCGCCTGAAACAGGAGATTCCCAAACAGATCGGCATGGCCCTCTTCCCGGACCACTTCTGGCAAAACGGCGACGCCCCCAACATGACCCTGGAACTCGACCCGGTGGCCATCCCCAATGCAGCGCTCGCCAAGATCGACTACGAGATCCTGAACATCAAAACCCCGGACGGGCGCGATATCCACCGTCCCGCGGATCAGCCCTTTGTCGCGCCCATCGATCTGTCCGGGAGTTATTCCAGCCGCATCCGGCTGGATGTCAAGCAGGGAACCCAGCCGGCGGATCTGGCCACGGCACGGCTGCAATTCAAACTGGCGCTGCCCACGGCCCTGAGCATTTTCACCTTCAAGGCCGGCGGCCAACCCCAGGCGACCCAGCGCGCGGACGGCATCCAGGCCACGGCCGAACGCATCGAAAAAGACATCGCCCGGGTCGGCGCAACCGGCGCCAAAGGCATCTGGCTGATTGCCTACGATCAAACCGGACGGGCACTGGACGCCAAGGAGTCCATGGGGTCGACCGACAGCAAATTCGTTCGTTTCAGCGGTGTGATCGACACCTTGCAGGTGGTGGCCGCCCGGACCATGCTCCATCACACCTTTAGCGTCGAAGTCCCGCTCAACAACGGCCGCAAGATCGAGCTGAGCCGCAAGCCCCAGGTGCCGCCGCGCGTGCGTCTGGATGCGTCGCCGCTAAAACGATACGCCGTCTTCACGCAAAAAGAGATCGCCGGTCTGAAGGTGGCCTGGGAGGAGGGGCCCGACACCTGGTCGCCGGGGCTGACCATCGCACTGCCCAAAGGCCCGTTCAGCGGCAAAGCGCAGTGGGAGGCGCACTTTTTCGGCGCCGACGCCCCCCAATGGGCCGACGGCATGCCCATGCATTCAAGCGAGGCGATCGGCTATGCGGTGGACCGAAAAAAACTCCAACAGATCAACGCCGCATTCGGCAAGGTCCGCCTGAAAATGGCCGCAAAGATCGAAACCCTGCACTTCACCGCCGGCAGCGGCGGCGCTGCCAGGAAACAGCTGAGTACCGGTCAGACCATCCAGGTAAGGTTCAACCGCAACGAAATCGCCTATAAGGCGGGAAAAGCGACGATCATCCGCCTCCACGCCTACGACGCCCAAAACCGCCGCCTCAAAATGGACAACGACGCCAACACCCGCAAGGGGCTCAGGCTGAACTATTTCTGGGGCGTGCCGACACGCGTCGAAATGGATGTGGCCACGGCGCATGTGGAGCGTCTGATGGAATTCGATCTGCGCCGGCGCCCTGTCGACGCCAAAGCTTACGACGCTTTCAAGCGGGATGTGGCCCGGCAGCGGGCGGTGGTTCAAACCCTCAAACAGATCTACCAGGCCAGAAAAAAAGCATTTAAAGCATACGGCGAAGACCTGGCCGGATTTTACCACCTCAGCGCAAATCCTGCCGCACCCGCCATCGAAAAGGCCGCCGCCCTGTCCGACCCCAAGGGCCAGGCCCGTTTCGGCTACAAGGCCAAGGCGCACAACGGCTACCATTTCACCGTACTGCCCAAATCAAAGGCCGCACTGACCCGGCTGGACCAGACGCGCCAAAAGAAGGGATTGCCCTACACCCACAAAGGCCGAACCATCAAGGCGCTGCCCAATCGCAACCTCTCCGACCTGGCGGCCATCCCCGCAGACAAGAGCCAGCCCACCTTCTTCATCAACTGGGGCCGCGTCTACATGAAACACCTCAACGGCCAACCCCTTTCCCACGTCCCTGACAATTATTATGGCAAAAATTGGAAAGAAGTAAATTTGATCGAGCAATGAACAGCAACGTGGCAACAACAACTTGAGTTTTATTAATAACCGGTCTAAGTTATCTCCCCAGCTGTTTATATCAACTTCATTTTAGTAACCGTTGGCCTGAGGCAAGGTTTTGAAACCACTTCTAAAAGGATTCTGCGAGCCATGATTTCTTTGTCACGCGAAAACAGGCCTTGGTTTTTCTCGCTGTTGGTTTTGACGGCTTTGATGCTGATCGTGATGTTATATTTTGGGATACACCTGAAGGGCTTTCGACCAAGCAACAATGTGCGATGGTTTTCCTCGGGGATCGGGTTGGCTTTCGAAGCGTCCTCCCAAGCCTATACCGAAAGTTTTTTTACCGGCTCCGGATCCGGCAGCGGGATGGATCTGACCATCGAGTTGGCCGTTCAGTCCGGGTATTTCAGAAAATCGGGCATCGGGGTACTGATGATGGTTCACGACGGCGACGACAACAGCCAGTTGGTCATCTGCCAATGGCAGTCTTCGTTAATCATTATGAACGGTAACGATTATAGCTACCAGCGCAGAATGCCCAGAGTCTCTATCAAATTGGATCCCGACAGGCATGAGCCGTATTTAATCACCATTGTTTCCAATAAAGCCGGGACAAGAATATTTCTCGATGGTGCTTTGAAGAAAAGCAAAAAGGATTTGGTCCTGCGATATCCGTCAGGGACGGCCCAGGCAAGGCTGGTGGTTGCCAACAGTGTGACTGGCCGCGACTCATGGGCCGGAACAATGTCGGGGCTGGCCTTTTACGATCATGGGCTGGAAAACGATGCGATCGCCCGGCATTTTGAGATGTGGCGCATGAAACGAAATTTCAGTGCCTTCAAACGGCATGGACCGCGCTTGCTCTACGCGTTTGATGAAGGACAGGGAGAAAGGATTAAGAACAAGCTTGGCGATGGATTTGATTTGATTGTTCCCGCCAGTGTAAAAGTACTGCAGACCAAGGCTTTCTCCTGGCCCCAATGGGAGGAGCTTGGAAAACCAGACAGGGTGAACGATATGTTGGTCAATTTTGCGGGCTTCATGCCGCTCGGATTTCTTTTGATGACAACGTTAAGCAGACTGGAAGGCTTCAGGGTTCGCCGGGCCTTTCTGACAGCCCTGATCGGTTCTTTTTTGTTCAGCTTGGGAATTGAAACAATCCAGATGTGGATCCCTTACCGTCACTCTTCTATGCTGGATTTGATTTTGAATACACTCGGGGGTGGGGCTGGAGCGCTGCTCTTTCCAATGATTCGCATACCGGGCAGGAAATTGGGGTAATCCTATCCGTTGGGTTAGGCCCGCAATCGGTGCTCAAAACCGGCCGGCGCAGAGGCCCCGCACAAGACCAGCGGGGCAAGCCGGCCCTATGCTTTAAGTGTATGCCCCTTTGCCAACATGGTCTTCGTAGTGTCGGCCTCTGCGCCGACCAAATTATCAACCATGGTTGCTGTTCCAAACACAACGGGGACGGAGGCCCTCGGCAATTACTACTTCAAAGTCAATGTCATTAACTTAAGGGCTTTAGTTTGAAATGAT
>JASFGJ010000253.1:0-6409 GCA_050123815.1 Desulfobacteraceae bacterium | reverse complement strand
TACGATACAGCAGTTGGTGCCGCCGAAACCAAAGGCATTGGACAAAAAATTGTCATATGCCTGGCGGCGCGCCGTGTTGGGAACCACATCCACATCGGCCAATTTCGGATCGGGAATGTGGTTGGCTGTGGGGAGTATCACACTTTGACGCATGCCTTCAATACCCAATATCGCTTCGATGGCCGCCGTGGCGCCCAATGAGTGCCCGATCTGGGATTTATTGGACGATACGGGCAGCCGCTCCAGATGGCTGCCGAAAATTTCACGCAAACATTCGATCTCCACGCTGTCACCTTTGGTGGTCGAGGTTCCGTGCGCATTAACATATTGAATGTCCAGGGGGTCGAGTTCGGCATCGGCGATGGCCTGCCGGATGGCCCTCACAATGGTCGGCTTGTTGGGCAGGGTGAAATGGTGGGCGTCGGATGTCCAGCCGATCCCGACCACCTCGGCTTTGGGGGCCATCCCAAACGGAGCCAGGGTCTCTTCGGCAGCCAGCACCAGCACACCGCCGCCCTCTGCCAGGACAAAGCCGCGCCGGTCAATGCTGAATGGGCGCGAGGCCTGGCCTGGATCGGAAAAGGCGCGGTCATTGGGGCCGACCTTGATGGTGGCCCAGACGTTGGCAAATCCCTGGATGATTTCGGGTATGAGGCAGGTTTCGACCCCGCCCACCAGGGCAAAATCGCAATCGCCGTCGCGGATCATGCGTGCCGCCGCGGCAATGGCGTGATTGCCGGAGGCGCAAGCGCCCTGTGGAGAGAAAATCGGGCCGGTAAATCCCAGCAGCATGCCGGCTTTTCCCGAAGGCACATTGGCGCACAGGTTGGGCAGCAGGTAAGGGCTGACCTTGGTTGGGCCCTGAGTGACATAGTTGTCCATGGCCACCCGATAGGCATCCGTGCCGTTCAGGGCCGATCCGATCAGGCACGCCGTTTGAGGCCCGGTGGCTTCGTCCATGGCCAGACCGGCGTCCGCCAGGGCGTCGCGGCACAGCATCATGGTTAAAAAAACAAAATCCGCGTTCCAGTTGCCCGCGTCTTTCTTACCGACAAATTCCAACCGGTCCGGATGCCAATCCGGGATTTCGCCCACGATGTTGCTGCGTGAATCGACGCTGCAGCGCGTCAGACGGCAAAAGCCGGTCTCTCCGCGCGCAGCGCGCTCCCAGGTCGCGGTAAGGGTGCTGCCCAGCGCCGTTGCCGCGGCATAGCCGGTGACAAATACCCGTCTGTTTTTTGGAGCTTTCATGATCTAAGTCCTATATCACGTCCAGTGGCCTTTTTTGAAGACGATACATGAATTGCATCCTCCAAAACCGAATGCGTTTTTCAGGACATATTGCTGGTCCAGCCGCCGGGTCCCTTCCGAGACACAGTCGATGGGAAGTGCGGGATCCGGCGTATAGTTGATGGTCGGCGGCAGTTGGCCGGTTTCCATTCCCTTGATGGCAAAGATGGACTCGATGGCGCTGGAGGCTCCCATGGCGTGGCCGAACAGCGACTTGTTGGCGGTAACCGGCGGGATTTTATTGCCGAAAATATCTTTTAAAGCGTCAAACTCCACCTGGTCCCCGACCCGGGTGGAGGTGGCGTGGGCGTTGACCGCATCGATCTGCTCCGGTGATACGCCGGCATCGTCGATGCTCTCTTTGATGCAGCGGCGAACGGTGTCATAATTGGGTGCCACGTAATGATGGGCGTCCGAGGTCATGGACCAGCCGGCGATGTGGGCGTGGGGCTCGAATCCATTGGATCGGGCAAACTTTGCAGAGGCCACTAAAATGCAGCCGGCGCCTTCAGATATCACAAAGCCCCTGCGGTTGACGGAAAACGGCCGGCTGGCCGCTTGCGGCGGCTCTTCCGGGGCCCCCTCTTTCGCTACGAAAGCGCCCGCCATGGTGGCAAATCCCGCCACAATCGGTTCCACCAGGGCAAAATCCACGGCCCCGCAAATGGCCACGTCGGCCCGGCCCTGTTGGATCAGCATGGCCCCTGCGATCACAGAGGTAACGCCGGTTGCGCAAGCGGTAATGGTGGCGCTGATCGGCCCTGTCGCCCCGGTCATGATGGAAACCACACCACCCACCATGTTGATGCATGCGTTAGGATTGATGAACGGGGCGGGAAGTTTGTTTTCCCGAATCATCCGACGGTCGGCCGCCAACACCGCATCCAGGCCGCCAACCGCTGAGCTGTATGTAATCGCCACGCGCGGCGCGAGCTGTGGCGTGATCTCCAGGCCGCTGCTCTTCAAAGCGCGGGCGACGGTCAATTGGGCATATTTAAAAATCGGGGATGGCCAGCGGGCCTGATACCTGGGTTTCAGAAACGGATGGTCCAGATGGTCAATGGACTCCACTTGACCGGCAATGCGCACCGGAAAATCATCTGACAGTTCAAACCGTGTCAGCGACCCGATCCCGCTGATGCCGTCGACGGCCTGTTGCCATTGCTTATCCAGATCGATGCCAAGGGGGGATACGGCATCGTATCCAATGATTACAGCTGGTTCTGAAGCCATTAATGGGATGTCTCGCTACCAGGGGATAAACTGATAAAGTTTAGCAAACATCTCATAGATTTCGATCCAGTTTTGCATGTCTTTGGTACTGCGCATATGGGCCCGCTTGTTGACCATTACCCAGCTCATGTGGGCTGCGCCGTCTTTGCATGTCGAGCAGTCGCGCGTTTCGGACGTGCAGCAGCGGTGCATGGTCTTGAGGTCGGACGCCCAGCGGATGAAATTGGTCAAGCGCTTGGGCTGGGGATCGCGGTTGTCGAAAGAGATCGTGACCGAAGGGCACTCCATCCAGCCAAAGGGGCGGCCCAGCATTTTCCCCGAAGTGATGATTTCATGGTAGTATTTGGAGGAGATGACCGTATCCGGGTATTGATCCAGCATCGCGTCCATTTCGTCGCGAATGGCGACAAGCTCCTCCGGCTGCCAGAAAAAGCCGTCAACGCCCTCATCATTGGAGAGCAGTTGCATGTGGACCTTGAGGCCCGCACCCTGGATTTTTTTAATGATCCGTTCGGTTTTGCCGATCTGTTTGGGTGTAATGGTATACAGGTAGTAGGTGTATTTGTCACCCTCGTAGTTTTTGCTGGAGATGGAGAAGGTGTCTTTTCCGCGCAGTGTCTTTTCGTCTTCTTCGTCACCCCACAGCGAGATGCCCACCATCATATCGGGGAACCGATCCCGATCGACTTTGATCAATCCGTTGGTGGCGCAAAATGTGGGCAGCCGCTTGTAGAAGGCCTCGATGCGGTCCATGCACAACGTCGGCTCGCCGCCGATCAGGATCGCCAGGTTCACCCCGCGCGCCATCTCCGCATCGACGAAGGCCTTCCATTTTTCGACATCGCGCTCTTCATCGGCAGCGGTATGTTCATCCGATGAGAAGAAGAAGCAGCCTTTGCATCGCAGATTGCATCGATTGGTTACGTCATAGATGGAACTGCGGATATTGAGCTTGGATATTTTTTTATAGCGTTCATACCAGTGCATATCCAGCAGAGAACTTACGGTTTTCATTCAACGCTCCTTTACCTCTACTACAGATCGAAACCAGGTGGCGGTACCAGTTTGTTGCACAGGTTAGGACCTTTGTCATAACCTCGAACCCAGACCGCAAGATAAGTATCCACATAATCGAGCCAGGAGTTAAATGTGTCGGGATCAACCGCATGCCGGTACAAACGGGCCGTGACCACCGCACTGCCGGCGGCATAGTGCCGGCAATCCACGCAATCGGTATCCGGGACGCAACATGCCACATCCCTATCCCAGGTCAAATCGGTCCGGTATTGCCTGAATGAGCGCCCCAGACCGATATCGGTGGAAGGATTCATGCGTGGGTATGAGCAACCGTACAGATCGTGAAGCCCCAGCTTATGCGTGTGGGAAACGATATTGTAGTGCGAAAAGAGCACGTGTTCAGGATATCGGTTCAACAGCTCCAGCATGGCGTTACGGGTCTGTGCGAGCGATTGCGGTGTATGCACCAGATCGCCGTCGTAGCCCACCGGCGAGGAAAACATGTTAAACGTCACTTTGCAATCGTGCTTAGCAATTGTATCCACAACCCCCGGGGCTTCGTCGATGTTGTAACGCGTGAACGTGTAGACCCACACCGCGCGCGGATCGCTCCGGTAGTTTTCGATCTGGCGCAACAGCATGTTTTTGGAGCCGCGAATGCGGTAGCTGGTTTCATCACTGCCCCATACCGAAATGTGAATCTGATAGTCGGTTGACTGCGGGATGGCTCGGATTCCGTTGGAGGCGATGGCGCCAAGCGGCATTTCGTCGTAGCACGCCTGGCACAGCTCCGGCGCAAGGCTGGGTTCGGCGCCCGCCAGAACCACATAGGTGATGCCGCGGGCTTTCTCCTGGCGCATCAGTTCGCTCCATGCCTCGACATCCCTGTTTTCCTTCGCGAATTGCTTCTCCCCTTCGTAATAGTAGCAGCCGTCGCAACGGATGTTGCAGCGGTTGGACATGTCATAGGTGGATTCACGCAGAAAGAAATATTTTCGCACCTTCTCCCAGCGCTCTCTGACGTTCGGGGCGGCAATCAGATCAGAGAATTTATAGGTTTGGTCGGATGTTTGGCTGTGCTTGAGCGGCACAGCTCGTACTGCCGGTTCCACGCGCTCGGTCCCCCGTATCTTGGTGTTAGGCGGCTGCTGCCATTTTCTGATGCAGATACTCTGCGATCAGTCGCACATTGGTCAGTTTGGGGTAGTCGTCTTCATCGATCCGAATACCGTATTCATCCCTTAGGACCAATGCGACAGTCGCCAGATCCATGCTGTCGATACCCACCTCATCCACCAGGTCGATATCGGGGTCAAACGTTTCCGGCGTGACATCTTCCAATTTCAGCTCATTGATCATGATCTCCGCGATTCGCACAATGATGTTCTCAACTTCCGTCGGCATCGTGAACAAGTCTCCTTTTTTTAGAACATATCTTTCTCCCGCGTGTCATCACGCGGTAATTGTTACCGTTCCGCTACACACCAATTCCGGGCCATTGGACAACCGGAATCCATATGTTGCGGCATCCTTTGGTGTCGGTGACAGACTTACGGTAATCGTGTCATCGGGCCGAATCATCTGCTTAAAGCGGACCCGGCTGACCCTCCGGATAACCACGGATCGCTTCATCGCCCGGTTGAGCAGGTCCGCCACCAGCGTCAGTTGGGCGACTCCCGGAAGGATCGGCATGTTCGGGAAATGCCCGTCAAACCAAACACAGTCTGCCGGCACCTGAGCCTCTGCTGTGATGGCCCGGTCGGAACCCACTGAAAATTTTTTTATGGTATACCACATAATTTGTGATTGATCCAAATTGAATATCTTAAAGCCTATAAAACGATTCAGTCAGCTTATATGCCATGCTTTCGGTTCAATTTCAACGGATTAAATATTCCCACAACGGTCCCGTATACCCCCGATCATACAAACGGGTCAAGAGCTGGGCCGTTTGCTCACCGCCGGAGCCCACCACCCAGTTGATCCGGTTCCGGCTGCGGGCCTGCACGGTCGTTATGATATCATCGCTGCTGATGGCGTCCGTATGATAGAAAACAGGCGCCAGCAGATCCTGATCCGCATCGATCTGCCCGTCGGCAAGGGCCCGGTCGTACAGCCGGGTATGGGGGTAGATGCGAATCCCGCAAAAGAAAAACAATACTGTTTTTCTTAGTTTTTCGACATGCCTTAAGGTGTTGTCAAGCGAGTCGGCCGTTTCGCCCGGGCCTCCCAGCAGGAAGTAGTGCGCCACATGAAGACCTGCATCCACAGCGGCTTGGTGGGATTGAAAAATCTGATTGCGGTCAAACGGTTTGCCATAAGTCTTGAGCATCCGGTTGGACAACGACTCGGTGCCGAACTCGACGTGGGTCAGGCCGGCGTTGACCAGCCGCGTAAAATAGTCCGGCGGCAATGCCAGCGGCGCCAGAAAGGCTCCCCAGGGAATGGAGAGGCCCACGTTTCGGAACTGATCCGCCACAGCGAGGCTGTGCGCGATATCGGCGTTGAAAGCCGAATCCGAGATGAATAGATATTTGGCGCCTGCCTCCTCGAGTTGAAGGGCCGTCCGGGCGACCATGGCGGGCTCGATCAGCCGCATGCGGCGCCCCTCGATATGGGGGTAAGTGCAATAGATGCAGCGAAAGGGGCATCCCCGCTTGGTTTGGAGGTTGAGCATGCCGCCTTTTTTCAAATAAAAACTCAGATGATCGGCATTCGCCCTGAAGTCCGGGTGGAACTCGCCCGACCAGGGCTGCGGAAAATTCTGGATGCCATTATTGGAAATTACCCCCGGCAGGTGATCCACCGGCTCGCCCTGTTCGATGGCATCCAGCAGTACGGGCATGCGCTCGCCCTCGCCGATAATGCC
>JASFGJ010000252.1:0-6428 GCA_050123815.1 Desulfobacteraceae bacterium | reverse complement strand
AATTACATAAATCATTTCTCAACGGACTTATTTCCAGCTTGTATTTATTGTATGACCAATTATCGATAACGCAAATTAATCAGTAAATTCCGGTTAGGTTTTTGCATCAATCTCTCAATGTCATCAACTTAAAGGGGTTCTTTGCTGGAAATAATCATCGGGATCGCTATCGAAATCGAAAACAACATGTTCGATCCCGATCCCGATAGCGATTTCGATCCCGATAAGATCTTCGATCTGTAAGATAAATCTTTCTTGGAATCGCCCGGTTCAGATCAAAGCCGAGATGGACTTTGGCTTTTTTTGGTTGTGACTGGAAAAGATGCTTACGATGGACGTTGCCGTATCCTTGCACAGGAACCTTTAACCTGGGTTGTTGGTAAGGATACCGAAGTATCTCTTTACGAGGAGGCGGTGAATCTTGTATTGTTGCCGTCGCCGTGCAGTTTTAGAAAGATTGCCACCGAGGGTCTTGAAAAAGCAAATCGGAATTGGGAAATTGTGTTCACCGGAACATCCTTAGCCAATATTCAGGCTGCTGTTCAAGCAGGAATGGGATTATCTATTTTGCCCGTGGGTGCAATAAAGGAGGGTTTAAGGAAAGCGCCTATCCACCTGGGGCTACCAGAATTACCAATGCACTCGATAGTACTTATCACCAATGCTTCCAAAGGAATGACCCAATGTACCTAAATGCACCGTGCCCCCATTGCGGCCGAAGGGTAAAAAAAATCAGCCTCTTTGTTCTCAAGCCAGGGATTATAACGTGCCCCGAATGCAAAAAGATGTCTGCGGTTACCGGCCTGCTGAAAGGGACCTTCGCCTACCTTGCCGTCTGGATTGTATTCTGTTTATTTATTTCACCTCTTAAAAACAGCCTCAATGACAGCCCGATCATCCTTGCAATTTTTGGTGGTGTGGCCATCCTTAGTATCTACACGATGTCGCTTTTCCTTGAGCTGGAAAAATAAGGGGCGTATCATGATATTATGATACTTGAGCCGGGGGCGCCCTTTGCTATTAAAA
Organism: Desulfobacteraceae bacterium; assembly: GCA_050123815.1. Taxonomy (GTDB): domain Bacteria; phylum Desulfobacterota; class Desulfobacteria; order Desulfobacterales; family Desulfosarcinaceae; genus JARRKU01. Next base: position 5,402 of record JASFGJ010000252.1, on the reverse strand, counting down.
TGGATACCGAAATTTCGCACTTTCGTTATCTGCCGTGCTGTTTGGACACAATAAGCAGTTCAGTAATTGTTCCCTATTAAGGGTTGACAATTAAATTGGTTTCCATTGAAGGTCATTGAACAATTGAGCATCGATTATGCAAAAGCTTTCAAAGTACTTGACGAGAAATATGAAAAAGACCGTGAACAAGACAAAATTCTATACACGTCCAGATGGTTGGACGATTTGGTCGAGCGATTCGGAAAAAAATTCGTTTGTAACAACCGGAGAGCCATATTGCTGAACCTGATGATGGCTTTCGATAGAATTAATGCAAGAAAATATGACCAACACGCAAAAGAGATCATCAGCAAAGAATTGATCCTGTACCTTGCTTATGAGAGATATCTCGGTGTGTTTAAAGATTATTACAACAAATTAAGTGAGAAGGACCAGAAAATAATGAGTGCTTGGAAAGAGGTTGCGGATAAATACTTGTCCATAACAAACAAATCCCATTTTGCCCAGATTTATTATGGCAGGCACATGAGAAAAAAATTGACGATAATATGATGCAAAAGGAGAATAAAGAGCTTTATATGGATTTTATAAATGTTGCTACTACCTTTTAAAGTGCTTTTTCTTATTGCCGTATTTGGTGTCTGGAATAAGACCGGGAACGCAATCATCGCTGCCGGGATTTGGGCGCTGGCATCATTTCTGATCAACGTTTTTGCAGCGGGCCTGTCCGTATCCGCAGGCTGTTGGGCAGCAGTATCTTTCCTGATGGCCCTGGCTGTATTTTTTGGGTTGTCGTATATACAGCGATCGGTTTGGATGATTCCAGGCGCCGTAGTGGGCGGTTTCGTTTTGGCGGTTTTTTCTAATGACTGCAGCATTTTCAAAAGAAGAAATTATCACAAATCCATTTTAACCGACTCCATGTTCACCGGCGTCGTCTCAATATGGACACCGGACTGGCTTTTGCGCAGCACAATATTGGCCAACCACCGCCGGTTGTCTTCCGCCGGGTAATCGCTGCGATAATGGGAACCTCTGCTTTCAGTGCGTTCAAGCGCCGCCCGGCACACCATTTGGGCCACGCACCGCATGTTTTTAAACTCCAGCAGCCGGATGAGATCCGCGGGGCTTGTCACGGCAACGTCGGGCAGCTCTTTTTGCAGTTGCGCCAACGCTTGCTTAAGTTCGCTTTCATGCCGAATCACTCCTGCATGGGTCCACATCAGTTGCTTTAGTTCTTGGATCAATGGTTTGACACTCGCCCCTTTCCTGGAAAATGCCCCATCCAGACGGCATCGTTCGTCTTCATAAGCATTCTTCGATGTCGGGGCTGCTCCGATTGCCTTGATCCGTTCGGCGGCACTTTCACCCACCCACGAACCCATGGTGAAGATTTCGGCCAATGCATTTCCTCCCAACCGGTTGGCTCCGTGCACACCGGCGGCGGCCTCTCCCGTGGCAAACAGACCTTTCACAGTGGTTTCACCGCATTGATCCGTGACGATGCCGCCCATACAAAAGTGGGTCGTGGGCGCGACTTTAAAAACTTTTTGCCCCTTCCACCACCTTGACGGAAGGATGGCGGTCAATGAGCGGGCCCTCTTTTCTGCAAGGGCCTCCATATCCATGACGATTTTTTGGTCCGGCGTTCCCGCCGTGTTGATTTCGTCGGTCAGTAGTCGGGCCAGCCGATCTCTGGTGATCGTGGTGGGATCTTCGATGCCGTGCCGTTTTAGAATGTCTTCGCCCTTTCGATTGCGCAGCACCACACCGGGCTGGGCCAACATCTTTTCGTAAAGGATCAGTCGGCTGCCGTGTTTGCCTGCGGCCGTGGGGTAAAACTGGACGAATTCCATGTCTTTCAATGCGATGCCCAAACCATAGGCAAGGGCCTGGCCGTCGCCGGTAATGCCGGGTACATTGTTGGTGTTCAAGTAGATTTGGGCATATCCGCCGGTGGCCAAAATCACCGCTTTTGCCCTTATGGCATAGAATCGGCCGTCGGCGGTGATGCCGGCGGCCCCGCAGATGCGACGGCCGGCCGCCATCAGCCGGGTGATGAAAAGGTGCTCGACAAAGCGCACACCCGCCTGCTCGGCCTGGTTTTTGAGGGGGACGATCAGGTCGCGGCCGCTCCAGTTCGAGCCGTAAACATGGCGTGCGTACCGGTGACCGGGGATTTTAATGACGTGATGTCGTCCGCCGTGCATATGGAATTGCGCACCGCACGCTTTCAAGAAATCGATCTCGGAATGGGCGCGTTCCGCCACTTTGGCGACCATTGACTGATCGTTGAGGAAACGTCCGCCGGCGACCGTATCTTCCAGATGGGCGTGGGCATTATCATTCGGGGTCCCCCATCCGCTGGCGGCAATGACGGCTTTGGAAATATAGGTATTGGAGTTGGGGCCGATTTTCGTTTTTGAGGCGAGAAGAACATCGGCGTTGCCCGTTCTGGCGGCAATGGCCGATCTCAGCCCTGCGCCGCCGGCGCCAATGACCAATACGTCGCAGGAGCGATTTTCGATGCTGTTTACCAACATTGGATTCATCATTATTTTTAATTCGTGTCCATCCATTAATTCCCTCTCCCTTGAGGGCTGATCTTTACCCACACTTGACACAGGGGGTTCATGGGCCGGATTGCATTGGATTAGGATTTTGTTGATGAGTGAAGATACAATACATTTCGGTGGCTGTATCGAGCCGCTGCAACCCGCGCGGGTGGCCCAGGCAACTTGTTGCCTGGGTTGCGCAGCAACAAGAGGAGGAGTTGCGCAGCCGGTCTGATATCATTGAAGACCTCCGGGCCTTCGGCCACCGGCAATCCTTGCCGGTGCCACCCGTCGCTGCGCCGGCCGCAAGGCAGGGACAGAGCCCTGCCCTACGAGGACCATTGCTTCGATGACGGCAGCACTCGAAGCGTAGGGCCGGCCTGTCCCGCTGGTCTTGTGCGGGGCCTCTGCGCCGGCCTGGTATAACATCCGGTATCCTGCATAGAGATTGTCTTATCATTATTCTTAATTAGACACATATGGGGTCATACTCCCAAATAGCGCGACGTCAACTGATCGTCAATCGATAGCTGGGCGGTATCGCCGCTCCATACCACCCGGCCTTTTTCCATAATATAGTGACGGTCGGCTATTTTCATCAGTGAATCCAGGTTTTTATCGATGATCAGAATGGACTGTCCGTAGTTTTTGATGACGGTCAGTCCGCGCCAGATTTCTTTGCGGACCAGGGGTGCCAGGCCTTCCGTGGCCTCATCCATGATCAGCAATTTGGGGTTGGTCATCAGGGCCCGGACCACGGACAGCATTTGCTGTTCGCCGCCGGAGAGCTGATTGCCGTAGTGGTTCATTCGATCGGCGAGGCGGGGAAAGATAGTGAGGGTTCCTTCGAGGCTGTAGGGATTTTCTTCCCCCAAGCGGTTGGCGGCCGTGGCCATGATGTTTTCGTAGACCGTCAGGTTGGGGAAGATCTGGCGGCCCTCGGGTACAAGCCCGATGCCCATGCGCGCAATGGCATAACTCGGCCGGTGATGAATTGGTTTGCCGTCGAAGGTGATCGAGCCGCCGGCGGTCCGCATCAACCCCATGATCGATTTCACCGTGGTGGTTTTTCCCATCCCGTTGCGGCCCAGCAGGGTCACCACTTCGCCTTCATTGACTTCCAGGCTGACGCCGTAAAGGGCCTGGCTGCTGCCATAGAACGTGTCGATACGGTTTACGGAGAGCATCAGGCCCCCTCGTCGCCAAGATAGGCCTGCCGGACGATGGGGTTGGCGCGAATCTGGTCCGGCGTACCGCTGGCGACGGCTTCGCCATAGACCAGCACCGTGATCCGGTCGGCCAGTGAAAAGACCACATTCATGTCGTGTTCCACCAGCAGTATGGCGTGATCATGTTTCAGCCTTTGAATCAATTTGGAAAGTTCCACCGTTCCTCCCGGCCCCATGCCGGCATACGGCTCGTCGAGCAGAAGCAATTTGGGATTGCCGGCCAGCGCCATGCCGACCTCCAACTGCCGTTTTTCGCCGTGGGATAAATTGCCGGCCGGATGATCGGCCCGATGTTGCAGGCCGACACGTTCCAGCGCAGGGCCGAGCCGATCGTGAAGCTCAGGATCGGTGCCGGCGTTTTTCCAGAATCTGAAACTGTGGCCGCAGTGGGCCTGAATCGCCAGAGAAAGATTTGCGCCCACCGTGAGGTGTTCGAAGATCGAGGTGATCTGATAGGAGCGCGCTAGGCCGAGCCTGGCCCGTTTATGGACCGGCATGGCGGTAATATCTATGCCGTTAAACAAGATGCGGCCGGCATCGGGTTTCAGTTCGCCGGAAAGTTGATTGAGAACAGTGGTTTTGCCGGCACCGTTGGGTCCGATAAGGGCATGGATATCCCCAGCCGCCACTTGAAGCTGAACGTTTTTGCTGGCCTGAACGGCACCGTAGCGTTTGTGCAGTCCTTTGACCTGTAGCAGCGCATCAGCCATGGTGATTCTCCCGGTCAAGGAAAATGCCGTAGATGCCCCTTCGGGCAAACAGGACCACCACGATCAGAAAGGGCCCCAGGTAGACCATCCAATGCTCGGTGTAGATGGCCAGGATCTCTTCCAGCAACAGGAGCGTTGCCGCTCCCAAAACAGGGCCGAACAAGGTCCCCATGCCCCCCAACAGCACCATGACCAGAATCTCGCCGGAGCGGGTCCAGTGGATCAACCCCGGGCTGACGTATTCCGTCTGGTTGGCGATCAAGGCGCCGGCCAGACCCGCACCGGCGCCGGCAACGATGAAGCAGGCCAATTTGTAGCGGTAGGTGGGAAACCCGAGCGCGTTCATGCGGCGGTCGTTTTCACGGCTGCCGCGAATCACCATGCCGAAGCGGGAGTGAACCAACCGGTGGGAAAAGAACAGAAAGAGGCCCAGCAGCACAAGGCAAAGGTAGTAAAAGTGGGTGTCGTCTCCCAAGTCCATGTTGGCGAACGTGTTGCGGGAAAAGAGGCTCAAGCCGTCATCGCCGCCATATGCTTCCAGAGAGACAAAAAAGTAATAGAGCATCTGGGCGAACGCCAGGGTGATCATAATAAAATGCATGCCCGACGTTCGCAGGCTCAGGGCCCCGATGATACCGGCCATGAGGCCGGACAGCACCACCGCAAGGGGCCAGGCGATCAGGGCGCTTTCGCTTCCGTCGATCTGGAAGGGCCAGGAGAGGATCGGGGTTCCTTCGACGCTGTGGAAGGCCAGTATGCCGGTGACGTAGGCGCCGATTCCGAAAAAGGCGGCGTGTCCCAGACTGACCATGCCGCCGTATCCCAGGATCAGGTCGAGGCTGACTGCAGCCAGGGCGTAAATCAAAATGCGGCTGAACAGCGAAATCAGATAGGGCTCGCCGGCGATT
>JASFGJ010000251.1:0-6434 GCA_050123815.1 Desulfobacteraceae bacterium | reverse complement strand
ACGGCGTTTTCATCAGGATCTCCTTTCACAGCAGTCTGACGATCCTAATGATACGATTCGATTATTTATCGGGGGTTCCGACCCACGATATCTTCGGGCGGCGATGGCCTCTTTTGAGGCTATGATAAATACGCTTGCAAACATAAACCGGATAAGCACAAACTCGAAGTTCATATGGTATCGCTAAAGCTGTTTCTCTAACTAGTGTCCATCCATTTATTCCCTCTCCTTTGAGGGAGAGGGTCAGGGTGAGGGTGTAAGGCTTTGACATCACACCCCCTCACCCAGTCTCTCCCCCTCAAGGGGGAGAGGAGAACGGTATTTATGGATGAGCACTAACCAGATTTCAGCGACGTCTGTACTGCAGGGCCTGGAGAGCAAAACATCTGGAATCGACAATGTTCGCAACGCAAGAGAAAACAGCAATCGAGAGGGAGTTACAATGCGAAATCGGATAATATACCACTGAAATTTATTCAGATCGGTTGTCGACAGGATATATTTACACCGTTTTTTAAAATTGCGCAACCCGACCCTTTATCGGGGAAGATACAAGGGTGCCTGTTATCGCCCTTGAAATAAAAACGCGAGATGTTGACCATCTCGCGTTTCCAATTGGTACGGGCAGGATTCAGGGATCAGACACTGAACTGCTTGACCATGGTATTGAGCGTTTCGGCCAACTCGGAAAGCTCGATGGAGCTGGCATTGACCTGGGAACTGGCATTGGTCATTTCATCAGCGGCTTGCGTCACATCGGCGATATCGGCGGCGATGGCGTTGGCCGCTTTGGAGCCTTCGGCAATGGTGGTATTGACCTCGCCAACCCCTTCCGATGCCCGGGCCACGTTGCCGGCAATATCTTGCGTGGTCACCGATTGCTCCTCCACGGCCGCGGCGATGGTGGAGACCAGTTCGTTGACCTGACCCACGACGTTGGCGATGCTGTTAATCTCGGTCACCGTACCTTGTGTGGAGGTTTGGATTCCCTCTATTTGTTGTTTGATTTCATCTGAGGCCGCAGCCGTTTGTTTGGCCAGTTCTTTAATTTCGTTGGCCACCACAGCAAATCCCTTGCCGGCTTCGCCGGCGCGGGCCGCCTCGATGGTTGCATTGAGCGCCAGCAGGTTGACCTGTTCTGAAATTTCGGTAATGGTTTCAACTACCTTGCCAATCTGCATGGCGGCATTGCCCAGTTCTTCGATCTGAGCTGTAGCGTGGGTGGTCTGACCGACCGCCTCTTCGGCAATCTGCCGGCCTTTTTCCGTATTGCCGGCGATTTCGCTGATGGTGGCGGTCATCTCTTCGGCGCCTGAAGCGACGATGTTCAGGTTGCTGGCGGTTTTGTCCATGATGCCGGCGGCCGAAGAGATGGTGGTGCTCATCTGTTCGCTGGCGGCCGCAACGCTTCCTGCTTTTCCGGAGGTCTGGCCGGAGCTTTCCGACAGCTGCCCGGCAATGGTGGCCAGCTCTTTGGAGGCGTTGGTCAGATTTTGCGCATTTTGAGCAACATCAGAAATGATGCGCTGGATTTTTTCGATGAAGGTATTGAACCAGCGGGCCAGTTCACCGACTTCATCGGTGCTCTTAATGTCGATGCGCTTGGTCAGGTCGCCGTCACCATCGGCGGCATCCTGCAGGCCGGCGACCACCCGGTTGATGGGATTGACCACCGTGGAGGTGACAAAATAGATCAGCACTGTAGCGATGGCGATCACCATGACGGCCACCAGCAGGTTGATTCGGCCCAGACTTTTAACAGGCGCCAGGATCTCGACTTCGGGAACGTTGACACCGACGATCCACTCCTGCCCTTCGACGATTTTAAAGGCGACCTCTTTTTTGACGCCTTCATCCAGATAGGGAATGAGGCCGTTTTTCTGAGCCAGCATCTGTTTACCGAAATCAAGTTTCCCAATGTTTTTCTTCATGATTTTGGACTTGTCCGGATGGGCAATGATCAGACCGCTGTTGTTTATGGCAAAGGCATAACCGCTTTTACCGATTTTGATGGAGTCGATGAATTGACTGGAAAAGCTGTCAATGCTCACCACACCGGCCAGAACCCCTTTGACTTGACTTTTATCAATCACCGGCGCGGCAATAAAAAAGACCGGATTTCCGGAGCCACGGCTGACGGCCGCGTCAGAAACGAACGCGTTGCCGGCCATTGCGCCTTTGAAATAGGCTCGGTCCTTCACATTGATCTTGCCGATGACTGCCTGAGTACTGGAGGCAATGATCTTGCCGTCCTCATCCGCCAGGAAGAGATCCTCGTAGTAGCCATAGTCGGACTTCAGACGAACCAGCTTTTCGTTGGCCGAGACCCGCGCCGCCCTGCCGATAATGGACGGCTTGGTCGCTTTTACGTAGATTTCCTCGCTGGACCAGCTTTTCAGATCAAGCCGGCGGTCCCGGATCCAGGATTCAAGGCTTTTTGCCGTTGAACCGGCACGCTGCTGGATATTGTCCAACAGTGACGCACTGAGGGCGTTCTTTGACTTCACGTACGAAATGGTTGCCGAAATACCCATCCCAACAATGATCAGTAAAATAGTTGGCAATAAGAATTTATTGCGGACATTCAATTTTATCATTGGTCGATCTCTTTCTGTATCCATTGGCAGGTGTATAGGGATGCTATCGCAACGTTTTGTTCAGATCTTCAACTTTCGCTGAATCACTGTAAATGCCGGCAAAAATGGTGTACGGTGTTCCATCGACACGCAGGCAATAGCTGATTTTTCGTGATGGTTCGGTTTCGCCCGGCTTGGGCCAGTCGTATTCCGCCCAGGCCCCGCCAGGTTTTTCACCGGCTTCGCAGAGGGACCGATTGAAGGGGACCGCTTTGTCCAGATCGACGTCCTTGAGCTTGTCCAGGGCATAGGGATGGGCCACCATTTGACCGGGACAGCGCTCAATCAGCACGTATGTGTCTTTGTACACGAACTCACCTTTGGGATCGTTAAATTCGGGAAATGACTCTTCACCCAACGCCTTCACCACCTCGTAAGCCTTCAGAACCAGATTGTACACATCCTGCGGGGTTGCCTTGCCGTCATCCGCGTGAACATTGGAAAACGAGAATATAACTGCAAATGCCACGAATAGAGCTGTCTTTTTCATGTAGTGCCTCCAGTAATAGTTGTTAGATTTGCTGACCCGCTAACAGTTGTAAAGCACGGCCGCTATTTTGTTATCGCACTAAATGAATGAATCTTTAGAAAGAATATCCAGATTTAAAGGATAGAGAAGGATTTGTTGGCAGGAGGGCCATAAGAGGTAGGTCTCTACACTGGATAACCGTAGTTATCTTTATCCGCAATTGTTTTAAACCCCGATCCAAGCCGCCCCGTAAACCCCGGCTGAATCGCCCAGTTGATGTTTGAGAATCGGCGTGGTGGCATGGGGGTGAAATGCATACGCCTGCATGCGCTCTCGGCCCAGGTTGTAAAGCTCATCGATATTGGACAGCCCGCCGCCCAGCACCACGGCATCCGGATCCAGGAAGGAGACCACCCCGCCCAGGCAGCGGCCGAAATCATCGAGAAACCGGGTGAAGGTCTCCACACATTCTGGTTCCCCGTTGCGATACCCCTGAGTGATGGCTTTCATGGAAAGGTCCTGTCCGCAGCGCGCTTTGTGCCTGCGTTCAACGCCGGTGCCGCTGATCAACGTTTCCACACAGCCCCGGTTGCCGCAAAAACAGACCGCGCCTTCGGGATCGACGGAAAAATGGCCCCATTCACCGGCAATGCCGTGCCGTCCGTTGTGAATCCGGCCATCGATGCAGATCCCGCCGCCGCAACCGGTTCCCATGATCACTCCGACAACCATACGCCGACCGCGGCCGGCGCCTTTTACACATTCGGCCAGCGTAAAACAATTGGCATCGTTTTCCATGGCGACGGATCGTCCCAGCCGCTGTTCGAGTTCGGCTTTGAAAGGGCGGCCGATCAGGCTGGTGGTGTTGGCGTTTTGAATTCTTCGGGTATCCGCATCGAGGATGCCGGGAATGCCGATTCCGATGGTATAAGGTTTTCCTGCAGGGACTTCCCGGGCAGTCTCCTCGATGAGGCTGGAAACCGTTTCGATAATGGCGGCATAGATATCCGGATCGGACATTTGCCGGGGGGTGGCCTGCCGCTTTCTGAAAAGCTCGCCGCCGGATGGGTCGAGCAGCACCGCTTCGGTTTTGGTGCCGCCAAGGTCTATGCCGATTTGATAAGGCGTCATTGCTGCAATTGCCGGTCGGTTTGGGGATCAAACACAATGGCCCGCGTCGTATCCACCACCAGATCCATGGCCTCACCCGGAGACTTGGCCTCGCCGGGATGGACCCGACAGGTCACCTTGGTATCGTTCAGCCCCACAAAGACCAAGGTGTCCGGGCCGGTGGGCTCCACCACCTTGACCTTCAGATTCAAGGCGACGGTATCGCCGTGACCGCTGAGTCCCGGAGCTTCATTGGCAATATGCTCGGGACGCAGGCCCAGGATGATCTCCTGATCGATGCGGTCGGCAAGTTGTTTTTCCCAACGCGGCAGCGGCAGTTTGAATTGCCGATCATCGTCGCTTTTGAGCAGCAGCGTCGGAGCCGCGCCGTTGCCGATGACACGGCAGGGGATGAAATTCATCGAGGGGGATCCGATAAATCCGGCCACAAATCGATTGGCCGGATTTTCGTACACCTTATTGGGGGTGTCCAATTGCTGGACTTCGCCGTCTTTCATGATGGCGATGCGATCCGCCAGGGTCATGGCCTCGATCTGATCGTGGGTGACATAGACGATGGTGGTGCCGATGCGTTGATGCAGCAACTTGATTTCGGTGCGCATCTCCACCCGCAGCTTGGCGTCCAGATTGGACAGCGGCTCGTCGAAAAGAAACACTTTGGGATTGCGCGCCAGAGCGCGCCCCATGGCCACGCGCTGGCGTTGACCGCCGGAGAGCTGCCGCGGCTTACGGTCCAGCAGCGTTTCGATCTGCAGCATCTTGGCCACCCGCAGAACCGTCTCGTCAATTTGCGCCCTGGGCACTTTGCGGGTTTCCAGGCCAAACGAGATATTTTTGCGCACATTCATGTTGGGATAGAGGGCATAGGATTGAAAGACCATGGCAATGTCCCGATCCTTGGGGCTGACCTGATTGACCAGACGGTCACCGATGTGGATGGTGCCCGAACTGATGCTCTCCAATCCGGCGATCAGATTCAAAAGGGTTGATTTGCCACAGCCCGACGGCCCCACCAACACCAGGAACTCTCCCGAAGCGATGGAGATATCGATCCCTTTTAATACGTCCACCGTCCCGAACCGTTTGGTCACATCACTGATCGTCAACGAAGCCATTTGCTTTTATCCTTTCACCGCACCGGCGGTCAGCCCCCGCAGAAAATACTTGCCCGCCGCAAAATAGACGAAAAGGGTCGGCACGGCCGCGATGATGGCGGCCGCCATATCCACATTGTACTCCTTCACTCCGGTGGAGGTGTTGACCAGGTTGTTGAGCGCCACCGTAACGGGCTGGGTGTCACCGGTGGAGAAAACCACCCCGAAAAGAAAGTCGTTCCAGATCTGGGTGGTCTGCCAGATGATGCAGACCACGAATATCGGGGCCGATATCGGCAGCATGATCCGCCAGAAAATGCGGAAGAAACCGGCCCCGTCGATCCGTGCGGCCTTGATCAGATCATCGGGAACGCTGACGTAAAAATTCCTGAAAAAGAGGGTCGTAAACGCCAGTCCGTAAACCACATGCACGCAGATCAGACCGGTCAGACTCTGGGAAAGTCCCAAAGCGCCCAGCGTGCGCGCCATGGGCAGCAAAATCACCTGAAAGGGAATGAAGCAGCCCACCAGCAACAGCGAAAACAACACCTCGCTGCCTTTAAAGCGCCATTTGCTGAACACATAGCCGTTGGCCGCCCCCATCAGGGTGGAGATGGCCACCGCCGGGATCACCATTCGCACCGAATTCCAGAAATAGCCCTTGATCCCGCCGCACTTGACACCGATGCAGGCCGAATTCCAGGCGGCTCCCCAGGCGGAGAAAGTGATCTCGCTGGGAAAGGAGATCAGGTGCCCCGTGCGGATATCCTCCATGGTTTTGACGGAAGTTAAAATCATCACCGTCAACGGAATCAAAAAATAGAGCGCGGCAATGGTCAGCAGGCCGTAGATAAAAATCCTGCCGGCGATCACGCCCGGCGTTTGAGGGGTCACCACAACCGATCGTTTACTCATAACGCCTCGTCCTCAGCTCGGAATAGAGGTAGGGGATGATAATGGCCATGACCGCCCCCAGCATCACCATGGCGCTGGCCGCCCCGAAACCCAATTGGTTGCGGGTAAAGGCAAAGGCATACATGAAGGTCGCCGGTACATCCGACGAATAGCCGGGCCCACCGCGGGTGAGCACCACCACCAGATCGA
>JASFGJ010000250.1:0-6445 GCA_050123815.1 Desulfobacteraceae bacterium | reverse complement strand
GGCTTATTTTAATTCGAAAGCGTTCGAGCTCCTTTTCCATTTCAGGAATCGACATCTGTAGCTCACCGTCATCCTGTTTTTGCTGCATTCGCAGGGCGCCGATCGATACGTGATAGCGTTCTTGGGATTTTCCGGCGATATTGTCTCGCTTGATTCGTTTCTCGGACAAATCAAGCTCCACCACACGGATTTTTTCCAAGGTCTTTTGACGCTCCGATTGAACCTCCGTTAATTCGCCATCGTGCTGCTGAAGATGATTGTCTATGGAACTGAATTCAGACTCATTGTTCGACAGGGCCGATTCCATGCGCTTCAAGTTTTCGTAGAGTATTGCCAAAGACTGCTCACCGGCTGCCAGTTGGGCCTGCGCCTGGCCGAGCTTGTTCTTTTTTTGTTCAATGTCCAACTGAAGCTGCTTGATCCGGTTGTGGCTGTCCTGTTCGAATTCTTTAAGCCGATTCAGGGTCGCCATGCCGTTTTCCAGCTTGGTCTGGTATGCCGTCAATTGAAGCTTCAAGTCGACGATTTGCTGGTTGCTGGTTTCAAGCTGACTCGACAGTTCGTTGATGCGCTGAGAATTGTCCGTGGTTTGGTCCTGGGCCTGGCGAACTTCTTCTGTAACTTTTGCCAGAGCGGCATTGTACCTGGACATTTCTTCATCCAGGTCGCTTTCCTCGCCAATCAACTGCTCCTGTTCCAGCTCGACTATTTCCAAGTGACGGTTAGCATTTTTCAGGTCTTCACCATTTCGGTAAAGTGTTTTCTCCGCTTCAACCGCCTGTTCCGCGGCCGCCGATTTTTCGGAAATGGTCTGCTGCAGCTGAGTCTCCAACTCGCGTACCGTTGTCTCCATCTCCTGTTGGCGGGATTTTGCGGCATCGAGATCGTGATCCAACCTTTCGCATTGTTTCTGCAACGTTTTGAGTTCCTGCTTTTTGGCAAGGATACCGCTCAGTTTGTCTTGACTTCCGCCAACCAGGACTCCCTGATGAGAAACGACATCGCCGGCTTGGGTAACAATCGTCTGGACTCGACCGTTGCGGTTGAACAGCTCCAGGGCTTCCGGCATCGAGGGAACAACGGCAACATGGCCGAGCAGAGCTTCGGCAATGGGGCGGTAGGCATCTTGCACCGACACGTGCTGCAGCAGCCGGTGCTCGGCGGAGACGCTCGCCGGATCGCAACCGGCCAACGGCTTGACGGCAGTTACCGGAATAAATCCGCTGCGACCTTTTGCATGGGCTTGCAGGTAGGAGATGGCCTTTGCCCCGGCACCCTGGTCATCGACAAGAATATACTGTAAGGCCTCGCCCAGAACTGCCTCCACGGCCACATCATATCCGGGTTGCGGTTCGATTACCTCGGCCAGCAGACCGATGATGCCGTCGATAAACGGCGCAGAGTCAGATGCTTCGCCTTCGTGGTCGGAAGTTTTCGCGGTGGTTTGAGCCTTCATAATGGCTTTTACACCATCCCTGTACCACTCGAAGTTTTCTGCCATCTTCTTCAGATTGGCAAGCTGTGAACGGACCTGGTTGCACTCCAATTCAATGGTGTGCGTCTGTTTGACCTGTTTGCCAAGTGCTGTAGAACTTTCCGTCAAGTTTGTTTTAAGTTGATCAATCGTCGTTGAAAATGCTTCGATTTTTCGGCGTATCCGTTCCAGTTCGTCCTCGGTCGCCTGTTTATCATTTTCGGCGGTCTTGACTTTCTTTTCGGCCAGGAGAACTTCTTCATCTATGCGTCGCAAGCGTCGGCGCAATGTCTCCTTGTTGTTGGATGCGTTCTGAAAAATATTCTTTAGTCGCGCCTCCTCCGCTACAAGGTTCATCAGCGCGTTTTTACGTTCTTCAATTTTTTTTGTCAGTTCCGTGAGTTGTTCCTGAAGGGTTTGGGCGCTGTTTCGATGACCTTCAATGGTTAATTTGATGCCGTCGATATCGGTATGCAAGGTATTGTTTTGGGCGTGTACCGTCTCGATTTCAGTGGCCATCGTCTCGGTTTTGGCTTTAAGATCACTGCGTGCCTGGTCAAGTTCGATTATTTCGGCATTCAGGCGCTTGATCTCCCGATTTAAATGAGAGCGGTCCCCTTCGGTACGATCGATTTTTCGCTGCGTCTCAAAAAGACTCGATTTTTGGGCGGCAATTTCCTGGTCCTTTTTCTGCCGCTTGAATTTGATCTCTTCAATCGCGGCATCGATCCTTTTCATCTGCGTAACATGGCCGATTTCTTCGTCCTTCATCACTTTGAGCCGGTCTTCGGCTTCGGCCAGCTGTTTGCTGTAGTCATCGTAGTAATGCAGTAGCAAATGTGTATCGATCTGTTTCACTCGTTGTTGATAATTCTTGAAGCGTTCCGCCTTTTTGGCTTGGCGTTTCAGCCCCGCCATTTGACGGTTGATTTCCGAAAGGATGTCATTCAGTCGTTCAAGATTACGGCCGGTGGCCTTTATTTTGCGCAGCGCCTCATTCTTGCGGAATTTGTAACGGGTTACCCCGGCCGCCTCCTCGATGAACAGGCGGCGTTCATCCGGTCCGGCATCGATGATGGCTCCGATGTTGCCCTGCTGGATGATTGAAAAAGTCCGCGTGCCCACACCGCTACCCATAAACAGATTATAGATGTCTTTGAGGCGGCACGGTTGGCGGTTGATCATATAGGCGCTTTCACCGGAGCGATACAAACGACGCGTAACACTGATTTCCGTGTAGTCTCTGAACTCTCTCGGGGCGTGTCCATTGTCGTTGGCAAGTGTCAGCGTCACTTCTGCCATATTCAACGGTGGTTTCCCGTTGGCGCCGGCAAAAATGACATCTTCCATGCTCTTACCGCGTAGTTGTTTGACGCTCTGTTCCCCCATGACCCAGCGAAGAGCGTCAATGACATTGCTTTTCCCGCAACCGTTGGGACCAACAATGGCTGAAATTCCCTCAGGAAATACAATACTGGCTTTTTCTAAAAATGATTTAAATCCAACAATATCGATTTTTTTTATTTTCATTTACCGGCCTCTGGATCGGATTGAGACGCTTTGTGGCCATATGTTTTGAAAGTTTATGCCACAGAAACAATGATCAGAACCACAACGGTCCAAACCGTACCCATACATCAACGCTGAATCTTGGGAGATTTTTGTAACATGTCGAGATTATAGTCTATTGTCCAATAAAAATCTGTTCTCAATATCGGTTATTACATATCAATTGATCGGGGGGTTGTAAAGGTAAAAAGCACAACAGAGGGTGTGAAATATGGATTTGGAATACAATATATGGTATCTGTTTTGTCGGTTGGCCGGCAAAACCGGCTCAACCGGCCAACCGGCTTAAAAATGCATGCAAATAACTTGACTTGACTGTATGCAGACGGCTATGAATAAGAGGTTTTTATTATTACCTATTTTAAAGGGAGGTTGGTGTGTCGCCCAAAAATCGTGTTGATTTGGATAAGCTGTTCAAGCATCCCGAGGTTCAACAAGCCATCTCTACCACAAGTGCCGTGAGGCTGGCGCGAAGCGCTTATCAGCCGGCGCTTTGTGATATCTTTAGCAATCCGTACACATTCGTTGAATCGGTGGATGATTATCGATTTGACATTAATCCAGAAGCCCAGCGGCAATTGCCAAACATCATTGACAACAAGGTCCAGATCATCAAAGGCTGTGCATCCTTGGACGACGGAACCCGTACCCAATACGACAAAGCTCGGAAAATCGGCATTGTCTTTTCCGGGGGGCCGGCTCCCGGTGGTCACAATGTCATCGCAGGAATATATGACGCCGCTAAAAAAACCAATCCGCAAAACCAATTGTTCGGATTCCTGGTTGGACCGGATGGTATTATCGAGGGCGAGTATATTGAATTGACGGATCAATTGGTGGACCGCTATCGCAATCTTGGTGGTTTTTCGATGATAAAAACCGGTCGAACCAAAATTGACTCGCAACAGAAAATGGCGATGGCAAGAGAGAACATTCTCGAGATGGGACTCGATGCCCTAGTGGTCATTGGCGGCGATGACTCCAATACCAATGCCGCTTTTCTGGCCCAGGAGCTTTTCGAAGACGGTGTCCAGGTCATCGGTGTGCCCAAGACCATCGATGGCGATATTCAGGTGCGTGATGCCGATGGTCATGTATTGTGCGCCATGTCGTTTGGCTTTCACTCCGCAGCCAGGGCCTTTGCCCTGGCAATCAGCAATTTAACCACGGACAGCAGCTCCGATATCAAGTATTGGCACGTTTGCAAAGTCATGGGGAGGGTGGCCAGCCATCTTGCGCTGGAGGTGGCATTGCAGACCCACGCCAACATGACCCTTATCGGCGAGGATCTCGCCGATTATGTAGACATGCAGCGATTGGCAGCTGCCCGCGATGCCGGAACTGTGGACTATACGGCTTACGGCATGACGCTGCGGCATCTGTCCCGTCTGATTTGTGATACCATCGTGCGTCGGGCGGCGGTAGGGAAAAACTATGGCGTGATTGTCATCCCGGAAGGGATCCTGGAGTTTATCAATGAGATTGAGATTTTTATCATCAAGCTCAATACGATCATTGCATGGTATAACAACAACCACGACCTCGATTTTCACACCAGTTTTCCTGTTCTGGAAGGCAAGCTCGACTATTTGCGCAGAATTTTACGTGATAAACCCAAGGGGCTGGCGCCGAACGTTTGGAATGCGAGAGATGACGAGTTGTTTAATGATCTGCCGGCGTTTTTTCAGGAAGGCCTATTGACCGAACGGGACAGCCACGGTAATTTTCAATTCTCCCAGGTACCCACCGAAAAAGTGCTGCTCAACCTTGTCAGGGAGTACCTGGCGATTCTGCGGGACGATGGAAAATATAAAATTGGAGTGCAGCGCGACTATTATACCAAAACACTCAAACGGGCCGGATTGGATCCGGAGTACTACGGGCCGATCCTGTTTTGTAATTATGGCAAGGATGACTATTTGCTGATCCAGGATAAGATTATCTCTCTCAAGAATTTGAAAGCAGTCCTGGTGAACGGCGGGGCGATGAAGAAAAGCGAATCCATTCATCCCGCCATTGAGAAGATCTATAAAACCACTGTACCCAAATTCAAGACCCAGACCCATTTTTATGGATACGATGGACGGGGCACCGATCCGACTCAGTTCGACTGCACTTACACCTATAACCTGGGACGCACGGTCTTCAGTCTGGTCGCCAGCGGCGCTACCGGACAGATGGCCGCTATTCGCAATCTCGAGCATGGATTTGAACACTGGGAGCCGATGGGAGTACCCATCGCGCCGTTGATGCGGCTTGAGGAGCGAAAAGGCAAGCTGACTTTGGTTCTGGAAAAAAGCATCGTGGACGTTAATTCGCCCGCCTTTCAAGTGGTCAAGGCCCATCGTGAAAATTGGCTGGCTGCGTGTTCCGGTGATGATCAGTATCGACGGCCTGGACAAATCCTGGTCGATAAAGGGTATGAAGAGGACCGGCCCATCACACTCATGCTGAATGCCATCGGATCGGGTTCCGTCCCATAGCATATCAAGGAGACAGCCGTGGTACCCTCCACAGTTTCCACCGGCGACTCAACTCCTCCGCCGGAAAATTCTGATCCATCCACGCTGCGTGTGCGCTTAGCCTCCAAGGAGCGCGCTCTGGCCAGGGCCCACAGTGATTTGCGCATCCTGGAGAAAAAACTGAAGCTTGCAAAAGATGAGCTTTGCAAGGTGCAGTCAAGGACGGAGCCCAACACCGAATCCGACCGCAGCGGACGTATCATTCGTCAGCAGGCTGACGATGCGTCCCAACAGATGATACAGATTGATGCGGAAATGGAAATGCGGCAGGCGTTGTTCAGTGGGTTGGTCGCGTCATCTCCGGATCATATCTTCGTGCTTACTGACAGCGGCACCTACCTGTTCAGCAATGATCGCGTGCGCCAGTTTGATATGCAAAAAGGACAGGAATTGGTTGGCCACAGGCTTCAAGATGTCTATCCACGAGAAGTTTGCAGCTTGTACCGAGAGAAGCTGCAACAGGTCCTCCGTGATGGTAAAGTCTTGGTATTTCATCATCAGAAATCAACGCCCAAAGGCCATGAATACCATCTGGACACGCTTTATCCGATATTCCGTGGAGAGGATATATGGGCAATCGGTGGAATATGTAGAAACATTACCGAACAAAAAGAGATTGAGAAACAGCTGTTCCAGGCTCAGAAAATGGAGGCCATCGGCACGCTCGTTGCCGGTGTCGCCCATGAAATAAACAATCCGATCAATCTGATTCTTTTCAATCTACCACTTTTTGAAAAAATGTGGCAGGATCTGCTGCCCATTTTAGACACGCACTCCAAAGCCGAACCCAATAATAAAATTGGGGGCTTGCCACCTGAATTTGTCAAGCAGAATCTGCCCCGGCTGATTTCCGATATGGAAATGGCTGCCAATCGCGTGG
>JASFGJ010000249.1:0-6452 GCA_050123815.1 Desulfobacteraceae bacterium | reverse complement strand
CCTCTTTCGGTATGCGGTCCGAATAGCCAATCGGATGAATGCCGATCTGGTTGTCGCAAGCATCATCAACCAACGGGATGTGTCCGCCGTCAGGCAGATCGTCGAAATGGGGTACGAGGTCGACGGTGATCACTATGTCAGCGGCATTAAAAAAGAGCGGGAAGATGCGTTGGCCAAATTAATATCCGATTGCGGATTTGCATCCGATCGCGTCAAGGCCGTAATCAAGGTCGGCAACCCCGTGGATCAATTGTTGAAAATCATCGTAAGTGAAGATGTGGATTTGGTCCTGATGGGGGTCAAAGGGCGTTCAGACCTCGAGCATGCCTTTATTGGCTCGGTAGCCGACAAGTTGTTTCGCCGCAGTCCAGTTACGGTGGTGTCCTACCGAGACGATCTGGTTGCCGATCGGCTAAAAAAGAGAATCCCAACGAATTCTTAGCGTCTATACTGTTTATGGTGATCCGTAAGGAGATAACGATGAACAAACGCAATGCCGGCAAAATTTTCATCCTGCTGCTTATAAGTATCTGGGTGCCCGCCTGCTGTCTCGCGCAAGATCGGTTCGTCGACAATGGCGACGGAACCGTCACCGATCGCCAACTCAACCTGATGTGGGCCGTAAACGATAACCAGGGCAATATCAATTGGCATCAGGCCCAGAAATGGGTCCGTTTTACGCTGCCCTATACCCTGCCCAAGGTATACGATAACTGGCGTCTTCCAACGTTAGCGGAGCTGGAAAGCCTGGTGGATAAATCTTCCGGTTATGAAACGGATTGCGGCCAACGGGCGTATATCGTTCCATTGATTCGCTTGAGCTGTGGATGGGTCTGGACATCCGAGGTCGATGCGGTGGCACCTACGGCGCGCGTCTTCAATTTCGACAACATCTACCACTACACTGTCCGTAAAGCCCATCAGCGCGGTTATCGGGCGTTAGGGGTAAGAGATTTGAAGTAGTAAAGCCTATAGTTTAAACCATGCTCTCGATTTCCTTCAGCTGATCTTTAAGCCGTTTGGCGGAAACAGGGAAGTCGGTTTTGATTTCCTGGGCAAACACCGAGATCTTATACTCTTCCAGCATCCAATAAAATGCTTCAATGGCCTGGCGCCTTTGGCTGCTGGTTTGCGGCCCAAGGGAAGCCAGCAACTTGCGCATGTGCTGTTCAAAGGGTGCCACAGACGCCGTCTTGATGCGGTCTTTTTCCAGGTCATCAGCGCCTCTGGCGGCCCGCAACCCCATCGCCTGAATATAGCGTATCAGTCGCTTAAGACGCGGGTTGTCATAAAGCTGGATGAAATTCTTGGGAACCAAGTTGGCAAGTGCTTCGCGCAGCTCCAGTAGAAATGCCAGCACCGGCCGGTTTTTTAGATTGGCCTGCTCCAGTTTGTGCAGTTGTACCCTGAGCTTTGCATAGGCGGATAGCAGATCAACGACTGTTTGCCGCGTTTGCTGTCCGCGTCCGGCAACGCCTTTACGCATCAGCTGCTCCTGTAAGGCATGGAATCCTGCTGCTGAACGAACCTGTTTGGCCATTGAATCATTTAAAACGCGTTCAACCATATGCTCCACGATTCTTGCCGAACCGCCGAAATAGTGGCACATGGTTTCGCATTTTTCAGGCAGCTTGAGATTCTTTCTTAAATACTTCACCTCTGATCCCAATTTCTTCAGCAGCAGGGCCTTGACACCCTGGGGATGCGAGCGCCGGGCTTGTTCTCGAGAAGCAAAGGCCACCAGCGCAATGGACTCATTGCGTTTCTCCAATGCCGGAAAGGCTGTCCATTGGGTGCCGCCGGCGCCGGTGAGCTGGATGGTTTCGGGCAAATCGCCGAAGTCCCATTGGACGATATCGGGTTTTTCCCAGTCTTTCTGGGCGGCTTTCAGATCTTTCGGCAGCCCGTCTTCACTGCCGATGGTATCCAAAATTGCCGGGTCGCGGCTGTGGCGGACCGCAGTCCCCTGCTTGTCTGTTATGCAGATGCGCATGCGAAGATAATCGGGCAACGCGGAATCGTTCCATGCGGCGGCCGGTATCTCGACTGCATAGTTTTTTTGGATGAATCGGCTCAAGGCGGTGGCCAAGTGTGTGCCGTGCTCGATGGGCATATCCCTGGCGATATTTTCGGCAGTCGAAGCCACCGGCACCAATTGTTTGCGCAGGTTTTTCGGCAACGCCTTTATCAAAGCAGAAATTTTCTCCGCCAGCAGACCGGGAATCGGCCATTCCATGTTCTGGCGCGTCAATCCCCGCGTTGCCGAAGCCGGTATGGAAATCGTGACGCCGTCGTCTTCTTGACCGGGATTAAATTCATAGCAGCAGGTAAACGTTTGCCGGTTGATTTCAATTTGGTGCGGAAATTGAGACAGCTCGACATCATCCGGCTGATAGTTCATCAGATCGGTCTTGCGCATTCGCAAGAAACCGTCGCCGCCGGACTGTCGGATGCGCTTTTTCAACGATTGCCAATCATAGACACCGTCGATGCGGTTTTGATAATATTGGTGGCGTTTTTGCTTTTCAACCAGAATATCCCTGCGCCGCAATCGATTTTCCATATCTGTGATTTGGTCCACCAGCGCCTGATTGTGAACCATAAAACCTTCAGGCTTGTGGACATTGCCCTCGATCAACGCCTGATCGATAAACAGACTGGAGCTCTTTCCAGGATCGATCGGCCCAAAGGGCTTCGGTCGTCGATCGATGACGAGTCCATACAAACTGACTTGTTCGATGGCCATGACCTTGCCCCGGCGTTTGTCCCAGTGCGGATCGTGATAGCTGTAGCGGCACTGGGGCTTGGCCACGGCTTCAATCCAGGAAGGATCGATGGCGGCGGCGCACCTGGCAAACAATCTGGAGGTTTTAACCATTTCAGCTGCGACAACCCACGCCGGCGGACTGTTAAACAACCCGGAGCCGGGAAACAGCATCACCCTGCGATTGTGACAGGCATCGTAGACCTGCTTCTCTTTTTTAAGAGCGATATTGGATAAAAATCCGCTGAGAAGGGACTTGTGAACATTGTGGTACCAGTTGTTGTCCAGACTGCTGTCCGGCAGGACAAGCTCGTCGGGTTGATGGGGGCGCATCCGGTGCTCGGCCAGCACGGATAAAATCTGTTGATAAATATCGCGCCATTCACGCATACGATTGAAGGAGAGATAATGATCCCGACAAAATTTCTTTACCTGCGACCAACTGTCCCGTTTTTTAACGATGTGGTGATAGACCACCCAAATATTGATCAAGGTGATAAAATCGGAAAGCTTATCGACAAAGACAGCTTGCCGCTGATCGGCCTCGACCTGTTTTTCGGCAGGTCGCTCACGGGGGTCTTGAATGCTCAGGGCTGCGGCAATGATGGCGACTTCGTTTAAACAATTGCGACGATGCGCCTCATAAAGCATACACGACAGCCGCGGGTCCAACGGCAGCTTCGCCATCAATTCCCCTTTTGCCGTAAGCACGTAACGCCGGCTGGCCTTGCGGCCTGGCACAATGGCCCCCAGCTCCAACAAGAGAGCATAACCGTCTTGAACGCTTTTGGGGGCCGGCGGATCGATAAATGGGAAATCTTCAATGTTGCCGATATCCAATGCGATCATGCGCAGGATAACATCGGCCAGATTGGCACGCTGAATTTCCGGTAGCGTAAATCGCGGGCGTTGGTCATAATCGGCCTGATCGTACAGACGGATGCAGATCCCGTTGGCCATGCGGCCGCAGCGCCCCTGGCGCTGATCTGCGCTGCTTTGAGATATAGGAACCACCGGCAATGTGGTCGAGCGCGAGCGGGGTGTATATTGGGAGATGCGCGCCAATCCGCTGTCAATCACGTATTGGATTCCGGGGATGGTCAACGATGTTTCCGCCACATTGGTGGCCACGATTATTTTACGCCGGCGGGTCGATCGGAAAACCCGCTGTTGATCGCGCTCGGACAGACGGGCAAACAGGGGAATAACGAGCGTCTGCACCATCCGGCGGCCTTCGAGCAAACCGCAGGTATCCCGAATGTCCTGCTCGGTGGGCATGAAGATCAGAATGTCGCCGTGTTTTTTTTCCGAGGCCAGCTGCTCAACAGCCGCAACAGCCTGCTCGATGTGGGATGCATCGCCTTCACTGGAGGCCAGATAGCGGGTTTGCACCGGATACATGCGACCGGAAACTTCAATCACCGGAGCGTCGTTGAAAGCGCGCGAGAATTTCTCCGTATCGATGGTGGCTGAGGTGATGATCAGCTTCAAATCGGGCCGGCGGCGAAGCAGGTTTTGGATGATGCCGAGGCTGAAATCGATATTCAGGCTGCGCTCGTGCGCTTCGTCGATGATCAACGTGTCGTATGGATAGAGACTGCGGTGGTGATGGGCTTCGGCCAGCAGGATGCCGTCGGTCATCACCTTGATGCGTGTTGTTTGAGAGAGCTTTTCGTTAAAGCGGATTTTGTATCCTACGGTTTGCCCGACGGTTTCGCCCATCTCCTCGGCAATTCGCCGGCTGATCGTCATGGCGGCAATGCGTCTGGGCTGCGTCAGGCCGATCATACCGTATACGCCTCGGCCGGCCGCCAGGCACAGCTTGGGCAGTTGCGTGGTTTTACCCGAGCCGGTTTCACCTGCGACGATGAGCACCTGGTGCCGTCCCAACGCCTCGAGAATCTGATCTTTCTTTGCCGTGATCGGCAGCTTGGAATCAAAATTCAGAAGCGGTTGCTGCCGCTGCCGCTGCCTGCAAATTTTGATGGAATCATCCACTCGTTTGACCAGCCCACGGCACCGTGCGTTGAGCTTGGCAGGCGCCGCGCCTTTGGCGGACATACGGTGGATGTTGCGAATTTCACGCCGGGCCCATGCACCATCATCCGTGAGTGCCAAGGGAATTTTTTTTCCGATGGATACCAGTTGTTCTTTTATTGACGCCACCATTCGTCCTGCGCTAATCTTCAAAACTGTGTCGCAAGGGATCTGCCAATTGAGTGCGTGATGCAGAACTCAAATCATAATCAATAGCATACCTTCTTGGCACTGAAAATGATGATTTAGAGCAAGATCGGGTCCATTCCATCAATCTTAGTAACCGGAGCTTTATCGAGAACTGAATAAAGGAGAATCACGCATGCATTTTGTTATCGTTGGCGGAGACGCCGCCGGCATGAGCGCCGCAAGCCGAGCCAAACGGACCCAACCGTCCCTCGATGTCACGGTCTTGGAGCAGACCGCAGACGTCTCTTATAGCGCCTGTAACATGCCGTACAATATAGCCGACCCGGAGCGTCGTATGGACGACCTGATCGTTCGAACGGCAGAGGTGTTTCGTGAAAAACAAGGCATCAACCTGCTGACAAACAGCCGCGCTGCCGCCGTCGATGCCGCCGCTAAAGCTTTGTCCGTGGATCGTGAGGGCAGATCCGAAACGATCCGCTATGACCGCCTGTTGATCGCTACCGGCGCAATGCCCATCATACCCGATCTGCCTGGATTCGACCTTCCCGGCGTAATGGCCCTGAAAAACCTGGAGCAGGGAAGGGCCATCAAAGACTATCTGGCGGCGCATCAGGTAAAAGATGTCCTTATCATCGGGATGGGGTATATCGCCATGGAAATGTGTGAGGCCTTGCGGCAGCGCGGCTACGGCGTCCAGATGATCAAGCCGAGAAAGCAATTGCTGCCCTGGATGGATCGGCCGTTGGCGCAGACGATTCAACAGACCCTGGACTCCAATGGCGTGACGCTGCGGCTTGGAGAGTCCGTGCAGGCCTTGGAGACCGCTAATGGCCGCATTCGCGCAAGGACTGAAGCGGATCATATTGAAGCGGATATGGTTTTAACCGCCATTGGCGTTAAACCCTGCAGCCATCTGGCCCAATCCGCCGGCCTCCAATTGGGAGCGCAGGGAGCCATCGCCGTTGATCGACAGATGCGGACCTCGGACCCGGCAATTTATGCTGCCGGCGATTGCGCCGACGCCTATCATGTCGTTAGTCAAAAAAGAACATATATCCCACTGGCCCTGCGGGCCAACCGTACCGGTTGGGCAGTGGCAGACCATCTATGCGGTAAAGATGTCGATTTGCCGGGAGTGGCGGGAACGGCCGTATTCAAGGTCTTTGACATGCAGGTGGCGCGCACCGGGCTTAACAGCGCCGAAGCCATCGATGCTGGATTCACACCGAAGTCGGTTACCATTACCGCCAACTCGCGCTCGGGCCATTATCCGGGTGGATCGCCTGTTCAGGTGCACATGGTGGGTGATCAGACATCCGGCCGCTTGTTGGGAGCCCAAATGGTCGGCCGCGAAAGCGTGGCCCACCGCATCAACGCCGCGGCAGTGGCATTGCATGCAAAAATGAGCGTGGCTCAGTTCGCCCAATGCGATCTGGCCTATGCGCCGCCCTTTGGCGGGGTTTGGGATCCCCTGCTGATCGCATCAAATCAGCTGCAGAAA
>JASFGJ010000248.1:0-6452 GCA_050123815.1 Desulfobacteraceae bacterium | reverse complement strand
CGGGTGATGGAATGCTCCAGGCCGATGGTATCTTTGATTTCCTGCACGGCCCGGTACAGGGTTTCGCGATAGGCCTGGTAACTTCGGGCCGTTTTCAGTTCGGCGATTTGCGCCGCTGCCCGGAGCCTGCCCCCTTGAAAGAGCGGCGCGGTCAATCGGGCCAGCAGCGACCATACCGGATCGGTCAATAGGGCCTGTGCGGGGGAAGACGCCACATCTTCAAGGGCGGCCTGCAGATTAATCAGCGGCAGTAACTCCTTGTAGGCCACACGGGCCCGCAGTGTCGCCGCCTCGATGGCCAGGTAGGCGGCTTTCAGGTCAGGACGGCGTTGAAGTGTCTGCGCCGGCAATTCGGCCAGCGGCACAAGTACTGTGGCATACTCCTCCGGAGCGGTGATTTCCATGCCGGGCTTGCGGCCCAGCAGGTTTTTCAGCACACGCTTTTGCTGGGCCAAAATCTCCCGATACCCCTCCAGCGTTACCCTGGAGGCGGCGGTCGCGCTTTGAGCGCTGTCCAGATCCGCAAGGGTGCACAGGCCGCTTCGGTAACGTTGCAGAATGAAGGTTTCGGTATTTTCAAACGTGGCGAGGCGCTCCAGCTCAATCGTGACGTTTTTATGGGCTGCGGTCAGGCCGAGCCAGGTTTTCATGACCTGAGCCGTCAAGGAGTCGCGGGCGGACTGGTATAGCGCCTGTTGTTCGGCCATATCCTTGGCCGCCGCCCGGATATCGTCGGCCAGCTTGGACCACAGATCGATCTCCCAGCCGATGGAAATGGAACCCGCGTAGCTCGTGTCGCTGCCCTCTTTCCGGTCGGCGGCATAACCCGCCGTGATTTCGGGCCATCTTTCGCCGCTTGTCTGGCGATACTGTCCCTGTCGGATGCGCAGCGTCAGCAACGTCTGCTGCAGCCCCGGGTTGGCCGCAAGGGCTTCATCGACAAGGGCTTCAAGATCCGTTGAGCGAATCAGATGGTTCAGGATGGCGGCCTGACGCTCTCCCTCCATCCCGATCCCTTCCTGGAACTGTTCGCGCTCGCGATCGGCCAGGGCAGCGAAATCCTGATGGCCTCCTGCAGCGCAACCACAGAAAAACAGGGTAAGGGTGAGCAGAAAAAATCGGTGTAAACGTGTTAGGGCTTGCATCGTGCCTTGTTCTCCCGCGAATGATCCATATACCGTTTGAATCGCATGTCGTTCGGCGAATGGTCAGGAATTCTTTCGCTATGATGATTGTTAAAACATAATCCAGGGGCGGTTAACCTGCGGTTAAGGATCACGAACCATGATCAGGCGCAATCCGGAGGAATTATAAAATGCCGTGACCCTATCCGCAATTAATGGCGATTTCCCACCACATACTGTGGCATTTTTTCTAAACCGTAAGACCTGACGTAAGCTGAATCGTTACAAATCCTGATAATTGTAAGGTTGTTGGCCACCACTTTGCCCCGGCATGAATATTGCTCATTTATGGGCAGTTTTTATAATATAAACCCATTTTAAAATATTTATTGCTCGAAACCAGAATGCCGCTTAACAGATTCTCATTTTGGGTTGCGAGAAGAGTACTGCCATTAAGATCAACGAGGAGGAAAGGGAAGATGTTTCAGCGAATCTTATTAGTCACGCTGCTTGTCATATTTGCAGCAGGCTCGTCCGCCTATGCGGACAAGAGCCCCAAAAAGGTGCACAAGAAGGTGAAAAAGTCCATGGCGGTTGAATCCGGTATTCAGAAAGCAGCCGATGAATGGAATTGGGATAAGCAACGCATCATCCAGGAGATTCGCGATCTGAAATATCGAACGACCTGGTTGAAGTATCGCCAGGAGAAGAATCGCTGGTATATTGAAAACGTGAGACAGAGCATTGTGGATCTGGAGCAGAAAAAGGCGGATCTGAACAAGCTGCGTGAGCAATTGGAACCCTATCTTGAAAATGTGATTGTACGACTGGAGGCTTTTGTCGACAAGGACCTGCCGTTTTTACCGGAGGAGAGGCAGCGGCGAATTGCGGCATTAAAACGTTCCTTGAACAATTACAATCTTCCTTTGAGCGAGAAACTTCGGCGAGTATTTTCCGAGGGGCTTCAAATTGAAACAGAGTATGGTCGAATGGTGGAAACCGTAGAGGACCAAATGCTCAATATCAACGGGATTGAAACACAGGTGACTATCTTTCGGTTGGGGCGTGTGGGAATGTTCTACATGTCGCTGGATGAATCACAAATTGGAAGCTACAACGCGGAGAAACAACTGTGGGAGCCTATGGAGAAGGATCTGACTCGAAGTATTAAACGTGGGATAGACATCGGCCAGCGCAAACGTACAGCGGAGATCATCGACCTACCATTAGGAGCATTGTAAAAATGAAACGATATTGGAAAAACGTGATTGCTTGTTCGATTGTCCTTTTTCTCGGCTTCTTGGGCAGCCAAGCGATAGCGAGTGAACAGGGGGCTGGAGGTAAAAATTGGGGCACGGTGGCCGAGGAGGTCATTCGGGAGCAGGATAAAGCCCTGAAAGATGCCGCTGAGACCGAGCGGCGGTTGAAGATGGATAAGGCTGAACTTCAAAAGGAGTATGCAGAGCTTAAAGCCACTGCCAAGCAGGAAGAAGATAAGCTTGAAAAGTTGCGCAAGGAGTTTGCCACGCTTAAAGAACAAGAAGACGTGCTCAAACAGGAACTTTCCAATGAAAAAGAGGAAATTGAAGCCATCGAGGGCAATGTTCGCGGGGCGGCCAAGGACGCAGTCAGTACCAGCCGCGACAATCCAGTGACAGCCCAGTATCCTGAACGGACCAGAGAAATGCAGGCCCTGGTCGATATGCGTCAGTTCCCGGGAATGCCGGCCATCAAACAACTGGTGGAATTCTTCTTCCAAGAGATGATGGAAGAGGGCCAAATTGTCCGGCGAACGGGCGCTTTCATCGGACCGGACGGTCGTGGAACAACGGGTGACATCGTGCGGGTGGGACGCTTTACCACCTATTACCGGATGAAGGATGGTAAGGTCGGCTTTCTGCTTCCGGACGCCACCGGCGAGAAGTTGGTGGCCATCACCGGTGAGGTGCCGTACTCCATCCGTAAACGGATTTCAGCTTTTATAGATGGCAAGTCCGACATCGGACCGATAGATCCGTCGGCGGGCGGTAGCTTTGCAAAACTGACAGAGAAGGTGGATCTGCGCGATTGGCTGGAAAGTGGCGGTGTATTCATGTACGCCATTTTGGCGGTTGGCGTCTTGGGTATTGTTTTGGGAGTAGAACGGTTGATCTCTCTCGGGACCAAGGCCAGGGCATCAGATAAAGTCATGGAAAAGATAAAAGGAATGATCAGCAGCGGGTCGTGGCAGGATGCCAGGGACTTCTGTCAGAAGAACAAACGGGTACCAACCTGCCAGATGATCGATGGGGTCATCGAACATACAGGGCATAAAGAGGACGTTCTTGAAAATGCGCTCCAAGAGGCCATCTTAAAGCATACACCGAAGCTGGAGCGAGGATTGACAACCTTGGCTCTATTGGCGGCGGTGGCGCCCCTACTGGGATTGTTGGGCACGGTAACCGGCATGATCACCACCTTCAAAGTCATTACAGAAGTTGGGACAGGGGATCCCGGCATGATGGCGGGCGGTATTTCGGAAGCACTTTTAACGACCCAGTTCGGCTTGATGGTTGCAGTGCCGATTATGTTCATCCACCATTTTTTCCAGCGAAAAGTGGAAAGAATCCTCGGCGATATGCAGGAAAAGGGCACCGCGTTTGCCGTTACGCTGTTGAAAAACAATGGCCACTAAGGAGGGATGATCCATGGTAGAGTTATTGGCGTCCGCCTTCAAGCAGATCGAACTTGGAGGGTGGGTGATGTACCCGCTGGTCATTACCTGCCTCTGGATGTGGTTCCTGATTGGAAAAAAGCTGTACGATATATATTTTTTAGCCAAGGGTGACCGGCCCTATGTTCGATTGCGGCATGAGATTGGCAACCCAGGTATTTCTGCTGCAGCATGGCAACGTTATATCATTGATGGGTATATTAACGAACGAACGGGGAATCATGATTGGGATGAAAGCATTATTCACAGTCTGCAAATCCATGTTGAGCAGTTTGTTACAAAGTACACCAGCACCATAAAACTTCTGGCCATGGTTGCACCTCTGCTCGGCTTGTTGGGAACCGTTTCCGGCATGGTAAAGACGTTTGTTGTCATCGCCGAGTTTGGAACCGGCAATGCCAGAGCACTGGCATCAGGAATTTCCGAGGCGCTGATTACGACCCAAACAGGGCTTGTGGTGGCGGTTCCGGGTCTTTTCATGGCAAGTTTTCTGTTGCGCAGATCCAACGGGCTTTTGGAGCGAATCGATCGATTTTGCTTGCGGTTGTCCAGCGCACAACCGACTCTGGAATAATGGAACGAAAGGAAGTCTTATGAAACGGCTATCACTGGGCCCCCGGCGCAATACGCAAAGCGTCGAGCTGAATATGTCGCCGCTGATCGACATGGTCTTTATTCTGCTGATCTTTTTTTTGGTGACCACAAGCTTTGTGAAGGAAGCCGGGGTTGAGGTCAAGCGACCGATCGCCTCCACAGCTCAAGATAAAGACAAAACCAACATGATTGTGGCCGTCACCGAGGATGGAACCGTTCACATCGAAAATCAGATGGTGGACATTCGATCCCTTCGGTCCCGGATGGAGCGTTTCCATCACGAGAACCCTCTTGGCAATGTAGTTATTACCGCCGACACCAACAGCCGTTTCGGGATATCCATCGAAGTACTTGACAGAGTCCGCGAGGCAGGAATCTCCAATGTGGTAGTTGCAGCGACGAAAGAGTGACCGATGAATGTAACCAAGAACCGATTCAGTGGAGTTTACCTCGGCGCGTTGACTGCAATTATTGTAACGGCGCTGCTGTTTATCGCGCTGCCGATGCTGACGCCTCTACAACTGGCCCATAGGGTGACGGATCGGATACACGGTATCTTGATCAGTTCAAGAAGGCCACCGCCACCGCCTCCCGAGGAACGCGAAGAATTCGAAAAACAGGAATTGATCGAAAAGAAAGCGCCGAAGAAAATCAAACAAACCAACCGGGCGAGGCCGAAATTCAAGTTGCCCAGGACCGGACTTGCAAGTGGTATGGGTGATGTCGGGGGTGTCAGGGTCGGGATGTCCGATTTTAATATCTCAGATTCGTTGTTCATGACGGCCTTCAATCTCAACGAGGTTGACAAGGTGCCGAGACTCCTGAATGCATTTCCGCCGCCGTATCCCTACAAGGCCAAACGAGACAACATCGAGGGCAGGGTGGTGGTGCGCTTCGTCGTGGACGTGGATGGACGCGCCAAAGAACCGAAAGTGGTCAAGGCAGAGCCTCAGGGTTTGTTCGAAGAGGCTGCTTTGAGAGCACTTAAACTCTATAAATTCAAGCCAGCGGTTAAGAACGGCAAGGCCGTGACATGCATTGTCAAACTTCCCATTTCGTTTAAGTTGAACAAATGATGCCAAGTAAAGAAACGACCATGGATAGAACATTTATGTTGAAGCTGTTTTCAGTGGTTTGTCTGTTCGTCATAAGTCTTTTTACCCTGGCCCCATCCGGCAGGGTATTGGCCGAAGAGACGGGGGCGCATGAAGGCCGGAGGATGTCCCGTAAAGCTCAGCTAGCCCTGTTGGAGGCCAATCGGCTCTATGAAGCCGATCCTAACGGACTCAAGGCGGCCCGTCAGCCGTTGCTGGATTATCTTGCCGCAGGACATATCGACCCTGTCCCAGCGGTGATGTACCGGATGCTTGGTCAGTTCTGGTATGCGGATAATAAAGCTAAAAACCGCCTGGCGAAATCTCAAAAGGTGTTTGCCGCCGGTCATAAAGCTTATCCTGACGATGAGGACCTTTTGCGCAACTACGCCGTGATCACCTATGAGGTGGGGCAGCTCAGTAAGGCGGCACGCCTTTTTGAAAAATTTTACGAGATGAGCAAAGCTCATGACATCAAATATTTAACTTACGCCGCTGCAGCTTTTTATGGCGCCCAAAACATGAAAGAGGCCAAGCGGATCTTTATCAGATTGATCAACCTGGTTGAAAAACCGGAATCCAAATGGTTGGAATCAATAATTGCCATTTGCATGGAGCAAAAGGCTACCAAGGAAGCCCTGAAATATATAGGGCGCGCCTTGAGTCTTTACCCCATGGAGAAGAAATACTGGAATCTGATGGCCAACATCTACCTTGATCAAGCAAATTATAAAGCGGCGGCAAGCGCGTTGGAGATCGGCACGCGGGTCAAGCCTCCCGATAAAGAGAATGAATGGAGACACCTGATTGACCTCTACAACTACCTTAACCTCCCGCTTCGATCGGCCAAAAGCATTCAAAAAGGACTGGTCAAGGGTGGCGACAATTCGGAAGCGCCCATCATGGTCGCAGATGCTTTAGCCCGGG
>JASFGJ010000247.1:0-6463 GCA_050123815.1 Desulfobacteraceae bacterium | reverse complement strand
GGCGTAAGGATTTTTAAAATCTTTATAGGTAAACAAAACACTGGTGTCGACCATGATCTGGCCGTCTTCGGCAATCGATATCTTGAACCGGTCCATGGGTCGGGGGGCCGGCCCCGAGAAATTGACACCGTTGCTGTAGTACTCGCTGCCGTGGCAGGGGCATTTGAAGGTTCTGTCATCTTCATACCAGCTGGGGGTGCAACCGAGATGGGTGCATTTTGCGAAGATGGCATACATTCTATCTTTTTCAAGCACGATCCATGTCTGGTGGGATTTCTTCCATTTCAACATCACCATGGAAACCCCGTGACTGTCCACCTGATCGCTGAAAGTAAATTTGTTCGGCAGACCGATCGTAAAATACGCCGGCGGTTCAAACAGAACCCTGGGGTACATGAATCGCAAGGTCGACAGAGCTCCGGTCCCGCAAACAATTGCAAGCGAGCTCCATCCGAGTGCGGAGAGCAGTTTGCGTCTGCCCGGATCGGGTTCCGAGTCTTTTTGGGCGAAAAACGGGAAGATGATATTATTCATGGTGATTATATTCCAAGCAATGCGTTAAGGTCTGACAATCCTGAGCCGTTGGCATGACAAACCTTGCAGCTCATGATGTCGCGGGACGAACATCTGGAAACAAGGGTAAAGTTATTGCCGTCATCGGTCCAGGAGATGGCGTTGTGTCCGAGTTTATTGGAGAAGTTAAATCGCCTGCCTTTCATAAAGAGAAAATCCCTGCTTTCAACATAGGCCGTGGGATTACCCTTAATGATAGCCATGGTTATCGGAGATTTGTCTACTGTGTAGCTGATCAGAGCCATGTGCTCTCCTTTAAATTTTGCCAATCGGCCACCGAGAAGAACAATCTCGTCGTCTTTCAGCTTCGGCAAGTGCGGCATAAAATCAATTCTTTCTTTAAACCATTCCACGACCATCCGGGGATCATTGCTCTGTATCTCCAGCGGCAGATTCCCATTTGTAACCCTTAAATGATGTTCAACCGAGGCCCTGACAAATGGCGGTGTTCTGTTGAAACCCAGGTCAAACAGTTGGACGCCAAAAAGAATGAGAAATATTCCCGCCATTGCCGTGGCAAAAACCGCTTTGAACGGATGGTTTGAAAAAAAGCGTGAAAAAAACCGCTGTTTGTTCAAAAGCTTCCGTTCGATCATTGCTTTTAGCGCCGGCGGCCCCTGTTCTTGCAGGCATCCGTGTTTAAGGACTGACAGGAACCGTTTTTTCTCGTTGAGCAAATCGCAACATGTCTGGCAATCGAGGATGTGCGCTTCAACATCCAGATTTCCTTTTACATCCAGTTCACCGTCTAAATATGGGTACAAGAGCTGTTTAATATCAGCACAATCTTTCATTTTTTTAACTCCAATATATTCTTTCCGATTTTTCGAGGCTTTTTAACGGACAGGACCGATTTTAGCGCATGCCGGCCCCGGTATAATCTCGACATGACCGTTCCGATCGGAAAATTCAGTATTTCCGCGATCTCCTTGTACGTAAATCCTTCGACATCCTTGAGAAGCACGACAATTCGGTATTTGGACGGAAGCTCCTTAAAAGCCCTTTTAATGTCGATGGCGCATGGGAGATGTTCGGCTTTGGCAGCGATGCAGGCAAGATCCTCATCGCATGTTTCATTTCCGGTGGCCAGCAGCGGGTCTTTTTTACGTATCTGATCAATGGCGATGTTGCGCATTATCTTGAACAACCAGGCTTTGCAGCTGGTTCCGAACTCAAATTGGTCGAACTTTCGATAGGCCCTCAGATAGGTCTCCTGAACCAGATCCTCGGCATCCTCAGAACCACCGGTGATGGATAACGCAAAACCGTACAGCGCGTTAAAATGGGAAAGAGCAATGTCATTGAACTGATTCTTCATCGGGCTTCCTGCTGTTGAGATGTTCAATTCATTCTCTGGTTCTGTAATGGTAAACGTCGGTACTGTCGGTTTTATTCCAATAAAAATTGCTCTAACCGAAAAAATTGCCTCTTTTCTAAATTGGTTGGAGCTTAGGGTGTATCAGTGCTGACTACAAGGGATGAGCCAGGCCGCCTTTGTAACATAATCCAGCGACACGAATTTTGATAAGAGCAAGATTTACAGAGGATTTTTGCCGCTTTGGCATAAGCCCCTATAGCGAATTTGGATATCTGCATCGGGTCTTATTGATGAACCCCTAAAAGGCGCCCAGTTGACAGTTCTTGATTCTTATCCCATCGGCCTGGCTTACGTTGCTGACCTTTAATTTGCTGATGTTCAATTGATCGGCGATTTGCCAGGCTTTTTCACACGTCAAGCGGTTGTTCTCGGACGATCCCGTAACCGCATCCAGTAAAGCCTGATTCGATGTCTCTTCAGCTTTGACGATCTTATTTTCCGGCTGGTAGCCGAACAAACCAAGTTGGCATTTGACCACCTTTATATTCATCAGGTCCGCCGTGCGGCCGACCTCTATGGGTTTCACGTTGAGGTGCCTGGCGATTTCAAAGGCCCGGGCGCAGGAGATCACCGGCTTTTGGCACCGCTTTTTGATCTCTTTTTCTATTATCGGATCCGGGCGCGAATTGGGACGATGCTTTTCCGAGTAGAGGCTCTTTTTCTTGGCTGACATCAGGTATTTTCCTTTCTCATCGTATGTTTATTGACAGCTCTTAACAACACGATCATTAAAACACTTTGATTATAGCATGCACCATATCCTTTTTTATAGGGTTTCAGAAAAGGAAACAGGCCGGACGCGTATATTGTTCGGCAGGAAATGGAAGATAGGTGTTGCATAACCCACTTTGGCGTCACCATCAAATGCCAAAATGCGCCAAATTTATTGGTCATGCATAAGGGAACCGTTTGCAGGATGGTTGGAAAGGGTATTGCCCGTTAGCCAATCGGCAATTGCTTTTATCGGTGGGTGCAGTCATCAATCGCACATCATATCGAGCCGTTGAACGACACGGCCCATTGGAGAGGGTTTATGACATTCAGCAAAATATGGGGCTTTGGCGGGATAGCGCTTTTGTTATCATTTTTTATGATATCGGCCTGCTCCGAAAAAAAGCGCCTTAATCCTCCGGATAAAGTCACGTTGCAGCTGAAATGTCGGACACCTTGATCACCATTCCATTTAAGGGCAAAGAACGTCGGACGCAGCCACGACGGCAAGCCTATATCGGTGATCGGCATATTACTCGATGACATCGACAAAGACTCGATGACATATCACAATCTAAACGAAATCCTGGTTGCCGGATTGAGGGCCAAGGATCTGGTGCGCCAAATTTTGGTCTTTGGCCGACACGCAGACACCAAATAAAAACACACCAACATGAATGATATCGCTGGTGAAGCCATTAAGCTCATGCGGGCCGCCATTCCCTCGTCAATAGCGATTCAAGATAAGCTTTCCATCGAACCTTTGGTCGTTTCCGCCAATCCTTCCCAGATTCACCAGATAATTGTCAATCTGTGCACAAATGCGTTCCACGCCATGGAAAATGACGGCGGCATTATGTGGGTCGAGCTAAGCAAAGCAACCCTCACCGAGCATATCAATTTCGGTTATACCGCTATTCCACCGGGAAACTATGCACGCATGACCATTGGAGACAATGGTCATGGTATCGCCCCGGAAGATCTCGAAAAAATTTTCGATCCCTACTTCACCACCAAAGATCAGGAAAAAGGCACCGGCCTCGGTCTGTCCATCGTCAATGGGATTGTGGCCTCCCATAGGGGATACATTACCGTGGACAGCAAGCTCAATATAGGTACCTCATTCAATAGTTTTGCCGCAAATCCGGATAATTATGACATCTTGGTTACCGACATGACCATGCCGCATATGAGCGGTGACATGCTCGTTCAACGTATTCGAGAGATCCGGCCGGGCTTTCCGGTGATCCTGTGTACGGGATTCAACGAAAAAGCTGACCATCGATTGTGTACTGCCTTGAATATTAACTGCTTTCTATTAAAGCCGGTTGCTAAAAATGAGCTGGCGGTGTCTATCAAAAATGCACTCAAATCGGTGAGCCTGTCCAAGAGGTGAACAACTGATCCGGCGGGGAAGGTTAGAACCGACGGATCAATAGACGCCTAATCTGACGCCGCGCTCGTTTCAGCGGCCGTGATATAGTGCACGCCCAGGTGTTTGGCAAGGCACTCAAAAATCTCCGTAACCTGATACGGCTTGCGGATGAAATCATCGCAACCGGCTGCCAGAATCTCGGTACGCTCCTCTTCCAGGGCATGGGCCGTTACGGCGATAATCTTTGTACGCCTGCCGGCCTCGGTGGCTTTGATCCGGCGGGTGGCTTCCATGCCATCCATGACCGGCATGCGGATATCCATCCAGATTAAATGGGGTTGCCACTGCTCGAAATGCGTCAGTGCTGTTTGTCCATTGTCCGCTTCGCGCAGCTCGAAATCCAGAGGCTCGAGAATTTTGCGCAGCAGCATGCGATTTATCGGCTGGTCTTCCGCAATGAGCAGGCGATAGCGCGGCTGATCCGGGGCGACCCCGACGACCCGGTCATGGCTGGATTCAACGCCAACGCTCTTAGACGACGGGACGGTCGCCGGAATTTCGAAATAAAACAGCGATCCTTTTCCCGGCTCGCTCTGGACGCCGATGTGTCCGTCCATCAGTTCGACATACTGTTTGCAGATGGCCAGCCCCAGTCCGCTCCCGGCGTTGGCATTTGATGGATCCGCCAACTGCACAAAGGGCGTGAATATGCGGTCTCTATCCTCTGCGTCAATACCGCACCCCGAGTCCTTCACCTCGAAACGAAGGCGTTTGCGGTTCTTGTTCAGCGGATCGACGGCATCCGTCCTGAGTGTTGCACCGCCGCGCTGGGTGTACTTGATGGCATTGTCGGTCAGGTTGAGCAGCACCTGGCGCAGCTTTCCCGGATCGGCAATGATGTGCCGGGGCAGATGGCCGGCCTGCTCTGTTGTGAATTTCAGTCCTTTCTCCTTGGCTCTGGCATGCATGAGAATTTGAATGTCCTGCAGTAGATGTCGCAGGTCAACGGTGGTCTGTTCGAGCTCTACGCGACCCGATTCGATCTTGGAGATTTCGAGCACGTTGTTGATCAGGTTCAACAAATGTTCACCGCTGCGGGTAATGACGTTCAGGCTCTGTTTCTGCGACGTTGTAGCTTCCGGGTCGGTTGCCAACAGCCGAGAGAACCCGATCACGGAATTGAGCGGCGTCCGCAATTCGTGGCTCATGTTGGCCAGAAAAATGCTTTTGGCCCGGTTGGCCTCTTCGGCGGTATGGGTTGCGACGATAAGCTCTTTGGTGCGCCTGGCCACTTGACGGTTGATCCGATCGTTCTGCAGCAAAAGCGAGGCGATGACGGCGAAAACCGCCAGGGCCAGTGCATTTCCGCCGAACTGGACCACCGTTCCCAGGATAGTGGCGGGCCCCCCCTGGTAACTGGGCAGGACATCCCAGTAGTAACCCCAGTGGGCCATACCGCTCTGGGCGGGAAAGTAGGCGGTGGCAACGGTTTCCGGGTGAGGGTCGCGATGACCGGCAATGACCGATGTCCCTTCTCTTTCTGATCTGCCATGGAACTCAAGAAGGCGCAGATGCAATCCTTCCGGTGTATAAAGAATATCCAGATCATGCAAAAATCCGGAGAGATTGACCACCGAAACCAGGACGCCGGGTTTGCCGTTGTTGGGCGCCCGAATAGCGAAACAGGTGAACAAGTCGTCATGTTCTCCCTTGAAAACAGGCCCCATGATGACTTTTTGCGGCTGTGCCACGGCGGAATGAATGGCAGATCGTATTTGGGGATGGGAGGTAAGGTCTTGTCCCACCGCCAGGGGAGGGTTGATGTCCGAACTCAGCGTCACCGGGAACCGGTGATCGGAGGCGATGCTGTGGCTGGTAGAATCATCGGGTGTCCGCTGCTCGGCAAACGCCGTGGATAGCAGGGGAATCATGGCTTCCAGTTCGACGCCCTCGATAAGATCGAGGGCGTTCAGGAATTCATCCTGGGTGACGCTTTCCGAGCCGAAAAAGAGCGAGGCCACTCCGCGCAGCTGGGCATGAAACAACGATAGCCAGCCGAGGCTGGCATTGGTGATGCGCTGGCTTTCATCGTTGGCCTTTTCCAGCCAGCGCTCCTCAGCCTGTCGTTTGAGCACCAACCCCAGGTGATTGATCCCCATGATCGAGGCCGCAAGGGCAGCAAGAAAAATAAAGCCGATGGCTTTGAGACGCACGGACCGCATACGATCAATCCACTTTCAAACGAATATTGGTTGAGTAAGTCGCCCGGAAGCCGCCAGGGGCGAGCGATGCCTGGTAGCCGAACGCTTCGATATTGTCCTTGTCGATGACATAGATATGCGGTCCCACTTTTTTATGGTATGGCTTGCCCTCCAGAATACGCACCATCTGGTCGACGGCGATGCGCCCCTGGATGACCGGCGAAT
>JASFGJ010000246.1:0-6492 GCA_050123815.1 Desulfobacteraceae bacterium | reverse complement strand
TAATCCAGCAAAGGGGGGCGGGCAATATCTTCCCGATCGCTCGATTGTACATCTTGTTGCTGCGCGACCCAGGCAACCTGTTGCCCGGTCAGGCAACTTGTTGTCCGGTCAGGCAGGTTGTGGCCCGGGCCACCCGCTTTTGGTCTTGTGCCTCCCGATGAAGGCATCGATTATAGCCCCGGGTGTCGACCCGGGGAGTCTTTATTTCATCCGTTTTTCGCGGATGCGGGCGGCCTTGCCGCGAAGCTTTCGCAGGTAGTAGATTTTGGCGCGACGGACGCGTCCGTGGGTCACCAGTTCGACCTTGTCGATGATCGGCGAATGAAACGGAAAGATGCGCTCCACTCCCACGCCGTAGGAAACTTTACGAACCGTAAAGGTGGCGTTTGAGCCGCCTTTGCGTTTGGAGATTACGACCCCCTGGAATACCTGGATACGCTCCTTGTCTCCTTCACGAATTTTTACATGGACGCGCACCGTGTCGCCGGCGGAAAAGGCCGGTAGATCCATGCGCATTTGTTCTCTTTCCAACTGTTCAATGACATTCATGACTCGGTCTCCTTGATGGCGGCCATTGCGATTCAATCTGCTGCTGTCGTCTGCCGCACTTGGTTGAATAATCTATCTGTTTCTCAAAATAATTGTCGTTTAATTTGTCCGGCCAAGCAACCGATCCAGGATGATGGCCACCGCCGATCGAACCGCCAGATGGTTGTAGTCGCCATGTCCATCGATTGGCGCCAGCCGATGATCGGCCGCTTCCATTACCTCATCCGCCAAGCCCCAGGCCGTACCGAACAGCAACACGATCGGCCGGTTGCCACAGGCCAGGGCTGCAAGATCCGGGTAGCTAAGGCTATTGCCGGTATTGCGCGCGCTGGTGGCAATCACCAGGGGCCTGGCGCCGTGCTCGTCTTCCAGATCCCTGAGCGTGGCCCGCAGTGATGGCTGCATTCGAATCAAACTCAATGCCGCCTGACGATCCGGGTTGTATTGCGCGCCCGCGCCGGTAATCCAATGGCCGATTATACGCTTCACCAGTTCCTGCTGATCTTCAAGCGGCGTAACCACGTAAAACGCACTGGCGCCATACGTTTTCGCAGACCGGGCAATGTCGTGTAAATCCAGTGCGGTGACGGCCGCCGCAATGGTTTTTCCGTTTTTATCCACCACCGGATGGTGGATCAGCGCCACCGTCACGTTGGCTGCGGATGAGTTCTTCAATTTCACGCTGCCATTTTTCCAATAGCGCGACCTCCGGCAGATCGAGCGGCTTTTGCCTGAGTAAATCGGGTCGCCGCACCAGAGTCCGCATCAGTGCATCTGCGCGTCGCCAGCTGGTAATCTGTTCATGATGCCCGGACAGCAACACGTCCGGCACCTTGCGTCCTTCAAAACTCGGCGGGCGGGTGTAATGACCGCAGTCGAGCCGTTGGTGGCTAAACGAGTCCTGGCCGGCCGAATCTTCGTTGCCCAGCGCGCCCGGCAAAAGCCGGGTAACGGCATCCATCACAACCATGGCCGGCAATTCACCACCGGTCAGTACGAAATCGCCGATGGAAAGCTCCAGGTCGACGAATTGTTCCACAGCCCGCTCATCAATGCCTTCATAGCGGCCGCAGATAAAAACAATGCCGGGTGCTGCGGCCAGGTTCTGAGCCATTGCCTGGTCGAAGCGTTTTCCCTGCGGCGCCATTAGCACAATCGGGGCC
Organism: Desulfobacteraceae bacterium; assembly: GCA_050123815.1. GTDB lineage: Bacteria > Desulfobacterota > Desulfobacteria > Desulfobacterales > Desulfosarcinaceae > JARRKU01. Next base: position 4,780 of record JASFGJ010000246.1, on the reverse strand, counting down.
TTCGGTGCAAGCTGTTTGGCCTCCCGAATGGCCCTGGCCAGTGGCTCGGGCTTCATTACCATTCCGCAACCGCCGCCGTAGGGCCGGTCATCAGTCACCCGATGGCGGCCTTCTGCAAAATCGCGGATGTTGACGGCACTGGCCGAAATGATGCCCTCGGCCACGGCCCGCCGCAAAATGCCGTTCTCCCAAAAGGCGTGCATCAGTTCCGGGAAAATGGTCAGAGCCACATATTTCATAAGCGCCATCCGGGTACAGTTCAGATCAAACCGTCCGGAACATCAACCCGCATGCGTTTGCCGGGGACATCCACTTCCAACACCACCGAAGCAATCGCCGGGAGCAGAATCTCATCTGCTGCATGGCCCTGGCGCGTCTTGACGACATAGACATCGTTGGCTCCAGTTGGAATGATGTCAACGATGCGGCCGATGTGTTCGTTATGCGTGTTGTAAACGGCCATTCCGATCAGGTCGACCCAGTAATTGGTGTCTTCATCCAGGGGGGGCAGGCTCGTTCGTGCAATAAAAATTCCGCATCCGACCAAGGCTTCGGCCTGATTGCGGGTGGCGATCTCTTTAATGCCCAGCCGCAAGCCGCTTTTATGAGGCTTGGACCACTCGACCCGGTGATCCAGCCTGCGGCCGTCAGTACTCACAATGATCAAATCGCTGAACTGATTGTAGCAGTCCCCAGAATCTGAAAACGAATGGACTTTCACGGCGCCCCGAATGCCATGGACGCCGGTGATCTTGCCAATCTGGATCAGATCCTGGGTGTCATTCAATAATTTCAAGGACCGTGCGTTTTTTGATTTTCGCCGATGCTGCACTTAGTATGGTCCTAATTGCCCGGGCTGTGCGACCTTGTTTGCCGATGATTTTACCCAAGTCCTCTTTGGCCACTTTGAGTTCCAACACCGATGTCTGGTTGCCGATGATTTCATTTACCGCAACCTGCTCCGGGTAATCCACCAGGGCTTCCGCGATGTACTTCACCAGGTCTTTCATAGCCCCCCCTCTCCTTAGCTTGATCTTAACCGCCTGTCCTATTGAGCCGGCTGGGCAACGACACCTTCTTTTTTCAAGATGTTTTTAACGGTGTTCGTCGGAGTGGCACCGAGGTCCAACCAGTATTGGATGCGGTCGGCTTTCAGGGTCACTTCTGCCGGATCTTGCAGGGGATTGTACGTGCCGACTTTTTCCAAGAACCTGCCGTCGCGGGGGCTTTCATTGTCCGCCACGACGATCCGGTAAAAGGGGCGTTTTTTTGCGCCATGTCGAGCCAGTCTGATTTTAACTGCCATTGCCTCATTCTCCTTTAAAAAGGCAACATGCCGCGTCCCAGTCCGGACATGCCCCCTTTGTTCAATTTCTTCATCATTTTCATAACCTGGGTATAGTTTTTCAGCAATCGGTTGACATCCTGAACTTTTGTGCCGCTTCCTTTGGCGATGCGTTTGCGTCGGCTGCCGTTAATGATGCCGTGCTGACGCCGTTCCTGAGGTGTCATTGAGTTGATAATGGCCTCGATGCGCACCAGTTCGTTATCGTCAACGTCAAAGTTCTTCATTTGCTTGAGCTTGCCCATGCCCGGAATCATGCCCATCAATTCGCTCAGTGATCCCATTTTACGGACCTGCGCCAGCTGGTTTTTAAAGTCCTCCAGCGTGAATTGATTCTTGCGTAACTTTTTTTCCAGGGCCTCGGCCTCTTTGGCGTCTACCGCATCTTGGGCCCTTTCGATCATGGTCAGTACGTCGCCCATGCCAAGGATGCGCGATGCCATGCGGTCGGGGTGGAAGGCCTCTATATCGCTAAGCTTTTCACCCACGCCGATAAATTTAATCGGCTTGCCGGTGATCGATTTGATGGAAAGCGCCGCGCCGCCGCGGGCGTCGCCGTCCATTTTGGTCAGCACCACGCCGCCGATGCTCAACGCGTCGTCAAAGGCCTTGGCCATATTGACGGCATCCTGGCCGGTCATGGCATCGGCCACCAGTAGAACATCCGACGGTTGGACGGCCGACTTGATGCGTTCCAGTTCCGCCATCAACGCTTCATCGATGTGCAGACGACCGGCGGTGTCGAGCAGGATGGTGTCGCATCCCGATTTCAGGGCGTCAACACGCGCCTGCTGGCAGATATCCACAGGATCCATATCCGCAGTCGAGGCGAACACCGGCACATCCAGCTGACCTCCCAGCTTTTGCAGCTGATCGATGGCCGCCGGACGGTAGACATCCGCCGGCACCAGATAGGGCTTGCGTCCCTGCTTGCGCAGCTGAACCGCCAGTTTGCCGGAGGTGGTGGTCTTTCCGGATCCCTGCAGGCCGACCAGCATTACGGCCACCGGGTGCGTTCCGGACAGATTGAGCCCCTCATGCCGGCTGCCCATGAGTTGTGTCAGCTCATCATTGACGATTTTGACAACCTGTTGACCCGGCGTCAGGCTGGTCATGACCTCCTGTCCCAGTGAGCGCGCTTTGATATCGGCAACGAACTGCTTGACCACCTTGAAATGAACGTCGGCTTCGAGCAACGCCATGCGCACTTCACGCAGTCCCTCGGAGATGTTTTTCTCCGTAAGCGTCCCGTGGCCTTTGAGGCGCTTGAACGCTGCATCCAGTTTTGCACTCAGACTGTCGAACATTTCGATCTGATCCTCACCAATAAAACCTTGAAAATAAACTGATATAAATGATAAGTCAAGCAAAAGAAAACGGCAACCCATAATGTCGCCATTGGACTGGAAGTGGTTCAAAGCTATAGCACCATTCACAGCGGTGGGCAAGCTCGCTTTCAGGCGAATGTATATTCATGGCCTCGGCGATGTTAATAAAAACTACAGGTAGTTGGGGTGTATCCCCATCCGTGACATAATGACGACTGATATTAAAACCATGACCCGTGGCGATCTGCTGGGCTGGCTGGCGGATCATCAAGTGCGCGCTTTCCGGGCCGACCAGATATTGAAGTGGGTGTATCTTCGAATGGTCGACAATTTCGACCAGATGACCGATTTGAGAAAAGATTTCAGGTTGTTACTGGCCGAAAACTTCATTATCCAACGCCCTCCGATTATAAAGACCCAGACTGCCGGGGACGGCACGCAAAAGTTTTTGTTCGGCCTCGAGGACGGCAATACCGTCGAAAGTGTTCTTATTCCGGAGCGCAACCACTACACGCTGTGCGTGTCCAGCCAGGTGGGATGCGCCCTGGGATGCCATTTTTGCGTTACCGGCAAGGGAGGGCTGGTGCGAAACCTGAGCCGTGCCGAAATCATCAATCAGGTGTGGGAAATCCGCAAGCAATTGGACGATCCCGCCCAATTGACCAATTTGGTCTTTATGGGCATGGGCGAACCTCTCGCCAATTACCAGGCCCTGGTGTCGGCCATCGAAGCGTTGACCAACAGCGACTGGGGAATGAAATTCGCCGCGCGGCGAATAACGGTCTCCACAGCGGGCCTGGTGCCGCGAATCCCGGATCTTGGCCGCGACACTCGGGTCAACCTGGCGGTTTCGCTCAATGCCGTGGACGACGACACCCGCTCCCGGTTGATGCCCGTCAATCGCACCTATCCGCTGGCGGATCTTTTAAAGGCCTGTCGGAAATTTCCACTGCCGTCGGGCCGCAAGATCACTTTTGAATACATCCTGATCAAAGGGCTGAACGATTCAATCGACCATGCCCGGCGCCTGGCAAAATGGCTGGCGCCGCTCAAAGCCAAGATCAATTTGATCCCTTTCAATCCCTCTGACGACAGTGAATTCGAGCGGCCCTCCGAGGCGAGCATTCAGGCCTTCCAGGCGGTGCTGCTCGGCAAGCACTACACCAGCGTCGTTCGCTACAGCAAAGGGCAGGAGATCATGGCGGCCTGCGGCCAGTTGCGCGGCGCAGGCCGCTAATCTTCTGCATTGGACGATCCGCCTGCTATTTAGTTACCGACCTGCTGTGCTGCCAGGGCATCGATAAAACAGGCGGACCCGGCGCCGCCGCCGCGTTTGTCCGAGCTGTCGACAATCGATACCACCATGCTCTGCGACACATCTTCATACACTGCCTGGAGCGTGCATTGCTGATCGCCGTCGATTTCGCCTGTTGAAAGATACCCCTGGTTGTCGATGGTGACGTCTGTTGAATCTGCACTCCACTGGACCGTGTCGCTGACATCGGTGCTGGTGCCGTCATTGTAATACGCCGTGCAAACATACTGGGCGCCGGACGATTCAGCCACCCGTTCGGGGCCGCCGATTTCCAGGTTCGTTACCGCCGGCGGCTCGATGCCTTTTGCATTCAGTGGAACATCGATCACAGCGGCATCGGGATCATTGGATCCAATAGTGACAGCGGCGTTCTTTGCCCCCGGGCTGGCAGGGGAAAACCGAATGGTGACGGTCCCGGATTCGGAATAGGCAAAACTGTTTCCCGAACAGGCATCCGTTATGATCTCAAACTCGGATGCATCGGCGCCGGTAATGGAGACCTTTTCAATCTCCAGATTGACCGTTCCCTGATTGGCGATGACCAGTGACTGCAGAGCGGTTTCGCCGTTTTGAACAGTTCCGAAACTCACCGTACCCGGATCAGTGGATAGATCCGGCAGTCCTGGCGTGCCTGGGCCGGTGGGATCTGCCACAATCCCTGCAGCAGGATCGTCGTCGTAAGGGCCGTTGTCGGTGATATATAGCGTCACCTCGGAGCGGTCGTCATTGAACTGGGCCCCGTCGCCACCGTTGTCGGAGATGGCCTCTCGTGAAAAATCGATCCAGCCCAGG
>JASFGJ010000245.1:0-6501 GCA_050123815.1 Desulfobacteraceae bacterium | reverse complement strand
GGTCGCCTACCCAAAAGTCTATCTCGATCTTGATGAAACGTTTGAATGTGCCGGAAAAGTGGCGGATAATTACTTTGTGTTTCCCAATGGCCGGGTGTATCGATGCCCCGTATGTGAGGATTACCCGCTTCACGGCTTTGAGTTTAGCGACGATGAACTCATCGAAACCGAGTCGATCAACGAGCGCGATCTGTTCGAGCTGGAGATTGTTGAAGGTTGTGTCATGAACAAATTGATTCAACCCGCCAATATTGCGTATGACGGTCACGGGCGGCCAGCTTATCGTATTGCGTGTTGTCTGCTCAAACAGCAACTCATACCCGACTATTGACTCATTGCGGAAAAATTGGCATGATCGGCTCGGAATCGTAATTTCCCGTCCGGTTGTGGCTAATCCCTGCCAACGCCGATTAAACAGAGACGTATTCAAATTGTTGGATCACCTTTTCCAGCTGATCGCCGATTTTTTTGGCAACAAATTCAGATGTGATTGAGCCATCCATGGATAGAACTAAAACAGGCATGCGAGACGGCATCGGCGAAAATCAATCACCAACATCCGTCAACAGTACTTCTGCCAATTATATACGGGCATTGCTGGTTGGTCTGGTTCATCAACTGGGGCTGTTTCTCACCCATTCACGCAGCAGCTACAAGGCCCGTGCGACATCCATCTTGTTTGATCAATTGTTGCGCCATATGAATTTACTGGAAAAGATGTCCCGCCAAAACCGGGAACTGATTCTGCAACGCGTCGGCCGATCAACATCACCTCAGGGCTCCCAACCGAACTACCATATTTCGCTGGGCGACTTGACTGTGAATGGCAAGGGCAGCGACATTGTTTCAGGTAAAACCGGTACCGGTTCACCGGTGCGCATGGACGCCGCGCTTGGGCAGGCATTCGATTGTTTTGCCGCCCATGGAATCGACGCATTGCGGTTGACGCTACCCTGCGATTCAGATGACAAGATAGATCAATTGCGCTTGACGCTCAATATTATCGCCAGGTTTCGCAACGCCGTCGAAAATTCGGCAACCATCGTGTTCCGATATTTCGGGCGCTCTATTCGGGTGCCGGTGGTGTACGACAATCTTGGGCGGCCCGACCCCAATCTAACATCGATGGCCGGTTTGAACGCCATTAGCGCAGCCAATGCCCGCGAACTTGTCAAGCAGGCGGATGCATGCCGGGAGCTGACCCCAACCGGTGGCAAGCTGTTGGACAAAGATGCCGCAAGGCACTACAGCAGCTATGATCTGATATTCAGCTTCACCAGCTTGAGCGCCCAGCTGATCAAACCGCAAGTTGAAGTCAACACGTTGCCGTGGATTGTTGATGACAGCTTCGACAGTGATATGCATGAGGCGTCGGTCGCATTTCCGGGGCAGGAAATTATGCCGACAGAGGACGATTCGCAGGGCAGTGCTGTGGACCCGCGATTCGCCTGGCGCAGTTTCTCTGTGGAGCGTTTCCGAGAGCCGATCACATTTCAATTTCTGGTCGATCTGCTGAAGGCCGATGCCGAAAAACCCATTGAGGCCATTAGCGCGGCAACCGCTGAGGCCATTGGCGAGGTAACCGCCGATGACTTTGATCGCCTGGATATTCAGGGGGTGGGTCAGCGGTTGCTTGCCGCTTCGAGATTGATCAAGGCGGTTGAGAGGCGAAGCCGGGATCCGCTGATTGTCGAACGGTTGATATACCATTTGCAAGACCAATTTCTTTGGGTGCCGGAGGCCGTACTGACAAATATCGAGGTCCGGCGAGAGGGGATTAAACTGCATGAACCCGGCCATACGCTTGTTGTGGGAATGATTCACCCGAGACTTCTGGGTATGATTGCGCTGGTAAAAAGTGCTGTTGTGACAAGGCAAAAGATCCGAACGGCAGAGAATGTCTCGTTTGTCTTTAATTACCCCAACGTCCTTAAGCTGTCGGAACGATTCGGTATCGACGCCACCCATGCGCTCCATTTGCTCCGGTTGCTAAAAGGCACGATCAGTTCGGCAGGGCACTTCAACCGTGTTGTTTTCGATGGCCAGCTGGAAGATATGGGGCGATACGGCGACACGCTGTTCGAGATCTACTATTGCCTGTTAAAACAGATGCCGCGCCGTATGGACCGATTGTTATTGCTGGATGCCTTTTCATCAATGGTCACACGCCTGAAAAATCCTGCGGTTGCAATGCGTTTTCTGCTGGACACCATTTTTCATCCAGATCATAAAATCGAATACCCTGACCGAAATGCATTCGTCGTGGCCAACTGTTTGTTGCTCGAAAGAAGTTCTTTTAATCCGGAAAGCATGGACCATACACCTGACATATGGTTGTCAATGGATTGCCGGACGAATCCCGTTGCTTGGAAGTATGCCCGATGGCGTCTGACAGTGGATAAGGTGTTCGTGGGAATCAAGCTGGAGAAGATACAGATGGCAATTTTGCACAGTCTTGTCGCCCAACCCGGGGCAAGGTCGATACCGGCTTCCTTTTTGATGGCCTTGGAGCGCGAAGCCCTTATCTTTATATCACTCACAGGCACGACCACTGCGCGAACCATTCTGCGGCGGGCGCTATTGCGTTACAGTGACCCGCAATCCGCAGTTTATCAAGACACATTCAAGACATCTTGTATTGGTGCCGTCATGGATCATCTGCGAACGATCATTTTTGGCATCGGGCGCACTGGTAATCTTAAAGACACCACGTCGTTAGAAGCTTTGGCCGGCAATTTGGATCGACTTGCCGCCATAGACGGTGGAACGGACTATTCCAAGAAGATCGAACATGTGCTCCATTGTAAAGAGGCTGCGCTGGAGGCCATCCAGTCACGGGCAGTATAGCGCTGCACACTAAAGGCCTTGTGAGGGGTTATATGTAAAGCGCTGGCCGTTAAAGTTAACCACTTCCCAGCAATTCGCCTGTTTTTGGATGATATGGTCGGGCAGCAACTCAATTTTTCCGCCGCCTCCCGGCAAATCGATCATGAAACGGGGCATGGCCATGCCGGATATTTGTCCCTGCAGACGGTGCATCAGTGACAAACCTTTTTCAACGGGTACCTGGTGGTGGGCTGTTCCTGGGACACGGTCGACTTGATGCAGGTAGTAGGGGCGTACACGGTTTTCCAGCAGGCCTTCAAAAAGAGTCCTGAGTACGCTGGCTCGGTCATTGATCTTGTTCAGCAGGACAGTCTGGCTGCCCAGTGGGACGCCGGCGTCGACCATAAAACGGAGTGCTCGGGTGGTTTCAGGCGTGATCTCACAGGGGTGGTTGATATGGACGTTGATGTAAAGTGGGTGAAAGTCCGCAAGGCGTTTGACCAGCGATGGCGTGAGGCGCCGGGGCCAAACAATGGGTATGCGGGTATGGATCCGAAGGATCCGCAGATGCGGCAACGCTCGCAATGCCGCCAGAATATCCAGCAAGGATGCATCGTCCAACATGAACGGATCACCCCCTGACAGGATGACTTCATTGATCCGCCGGTTTCTTTGAATATAAGTAAAACCATCTATCAAAGCTGGCGCGTCGACCTGTGCACCCGTGATGTGGCTGCGTTTGCGCATGCAGAAACGACAGTGGGCTGCGCAGCGGGCGGATACCAGAAAGATCACACGGCCTGGATAGCGGTGGACGACCAGCGGGGTTGGGCTTTGACCGGTTTCATTCAGTGGATCGCAACATCTGGATTGATCGCTAAGCTCCTCCGGAGATGGAATGAACTGTCTGGCCAGAGGATCATCCGGTGCATCGATCAAAGACAGGACGTGTGCATTGATTCGCATCGGAAACAGTTTCGCAACCGGCGCCAATAGGTCCGGGTTGGCGCAAAGGGCTTCCGGCAGCTGAACCGGGGAAATGGCGACGGTCTCCGATTCGGGCACATAGTAAGCTTTTCCAGAAACAATTTTTGAGATCGTAGAATTCAACTGTTTACTATACATTGAAGCGGAAGTTGATAATGTCGCCGTCCTGTACCGGATATGTCTTTCCCTCCAACCGGACGGTTCCCTGTTTTCGAGCCTTCGCGTAGTCGCCTGCGGATAATAAATCCTCGTAGGCCAGAACTTCCGCTCTGATGAATCCTTTTTCAATATCGGTATGAATCACTCCGGCTGCTGTCTGGGCCACGGTATCTCGTCGAATCGTCCATGCCCGCACTTCATCCTCGCCAACCGTAAAGAATGAAATTAGCCCCAACAGTTCATAAGAACGTGCAATGATGCGATCCATCGCCGATGTTTTTATGCCGAACTCTTCCAAAAATGCCTGTGCTTCATCCGATTCCATGCCTGACAGTTCCTGTTCCAGCTTCCCACGAATGATCATCCCGGAATCGGTCGGCAGCCAGTCCGGTCGCTGGTCATCTTCATCGTCATTGTTTGCAAGGATCAGCATGGGCTTGGCCGATAGCAATGCATACCCCCGAAGCACGGGTGCAGCGGCCAATTCCGGGATGTCCCGTAACGTCCGTTCTTGATTAAGCTGTGCATGGCATTGTTTTAACAGACGTAATTCGTCCGGATTGGGCTTTTTGCCCCGTTTATTGTCCAACTCAAGGCGTTCAAGACGCTTTTCCGTTACAACCAGATCTGAGAACACCAATTCGTCATCCATGGCCTTCACATCCGCTTGTCCGGTGGGCGGTTCGACCCCATACCCTTTAAAGTTCCTCACAACATGAATCAGTGCATCGCATTCCCGAACCTGTGTCCATACGCTTTGCTCTTTGGCCGTTTCTTTAACGTGCTCCGCTGGTGCCGGTAAAAGATATTCCACCTGCGCGAAGATTGTTTTTCGGGGTTTATACATTTCTGTCAGGATATCCACCCGTGGATCCGGCACTTGAATGGTGCCGATCCGGCTCTCTTTACGCTGGCTGATTTCCAGTTCCGTTTTTGTCAAGGCTGCAAAGACCGTTGCCTTGCCTGCCTGGGGCCGTCCGATGATGCCCAGTTTCATTGTGGTTGTCCCTTCTGAATTTTTATGCCCTCCATACCGCTGATGGTCTCAGAAGGCAAGGGGTTCGCGCAAAGATGTTTGCATTCCCTGCGCAGGAGGGGCTATGGTTGATCTTGGTCGGGTATCCTACGCATGAATGGGGGGGAATACAAACAGGAAAAATAAACCAAGGGTATGTCATCCTAATGAAATTTGCAGCAAATCATATTTCGATGCCGCCATGGTCGAGTCAGGATACGTGGCGGGAGGCCAATAATGCGCTCGGGTTTGCGATCAAGCGGCACCAGAATCAAATGAGCGAATTGCAGACATTGGCCCGGCGAATTACCCAACGGATCGAAAGTTTGGATGCCTTGCTGGAGGACCTTTGCAGTGAGGTCTGCCCTGTATGCCGGGATTCATGCTGTCAGCGTGCCTGGGTATGGTTTGATTTCAAGGATTTGCTTGTCATGCATTTGGGCGGAGACTTCCGCTTGCCCGAGCAGCTTCGCGGGCCGGATGATTCATCCTGCCGCTATTTGAGCCGTGCAGGATGTATGCTGCAACGGGTGCAACGTCCGTACGTCTGCACCTGGTACCTATGTGCAACGCTGAAACAGGACCTGATGCAGCGGCCACCTTCGGATGGGATTTACTTGATGAACAGCCTGGCTGCGGTTAAATCGGCACGGATCGAGTTGGAAAATCAGTTTATTCGAATTGTCGCCCGAGGCCTTGTGTGACGTGGTGATTTATATTAGTCCGTGCTATGCTAAAAATTTTACGTTGAGGTTGATGGGAGGTGATCCCATTTTACGGTGTTTGCGATGAGTAACCAAGATGACAATCGTGGGAAGCCAACTGCCATTCGGCAAAGTCATTCATCTGATGATGATCGAAAGAATGTCGTATCCCGGACGGCTGATCTCTCCGGATCCGAACATGTCTCACCAAATCATCGTACTGCCGTACGATCTGAAAATCTTCCGGACCTGATCTATACCTTGGATGATGTTGGCAACATATTGGGGATCAATCAAGCCGTGGCAGCCTATGGATATCGTGCTGAGAATTTGATGGGTACATCCTTTATCGATTTGCTTCACATTGAGGATCGTGATTGGGTAGCACAAGAGTATGCGCAAGTGCTCCATGAGAAGAAGGACCAGATTCGTTCGCAGCAATTTCGAATGGTCAGCCAATCCGGAGATATTCGCTGGATAGAGGCCAACTGCATCTTTCGCTTCACTTCCCATGGGCAATTCATCATGCATGAAGGGGTTTGCCGGGACATCTCTCAAAGTATTCAGAATCAGAATGTCATGCTCAAGGCTCAGATGGAGTTGGAGGAGCAGGTCAAAATTCGAACGGCTGAGCTGGTACGGGCCAATGAAGAACTTCAAAGAGAGATTTATGATCGCCGCAATACAGAGCGACGGCTCAGGGAACGTGAAGCGGATCTGGAAATGGAGAAGGCCAACCTTCAAGAGACCAATACTGCGTTGAAGGTGCTGTTAAAACGCCGTGAAGTGGACAAACAGGAATTTGAAGAG
>JASFGJ010000244.1:0-6504 GCA_050123815.1 Desulfobacteraceae bacterium | reverse complement strand
CAGATCGGCAGACGGCAGCAGTTGGAGCGCCAGGGCCCAGACACAGATCCCCATCAGAGCCGCACAAATTGCTGATCTGGCGGCGGATAGTGCGAGATGGCGCCACCCCAAGGCGCCGAGTTTTCTTCGCAGCGCCAATGTCAGCAAGATCAGGTTCAGTATGGATGCCATGGACAATGCCAAAGCAAGACCGTTATGTTCCATGGGCCACATTAGAATTACACCACAAAGCGCATTGGCTGCAATGGAAATTATCGCAATCATAACCGGTGTCCGTGTATCCATCAAAGCATAAAAAGTATTCAATACAATTCGGACCGCAGAAAACGCCCATAGGCCTACAGCATAGTATAATAGCGCACTCGCCGTCAATCGCGTCGTTTGCACGTCAAATTCTCCGCGTTGAAACAGCAGCGACACGATCGGTTCCCGCAAGACGATCAAGCCAACCATGGCCGGCAGAGAGATAAAAAAGACAAGCTGCATCGCATGTCGAAAGGTTTCCCGTAATGCATGCCATTGCCGATTGGACGCTTGCTGCGACAATGTGGGCAACACAGCGGTGGCCAATGCGATGGCAAACACTCCAAGCGGAAATTGGACCAGACGATCGGCATAATAGAGATAAGAAATGCTTCCCTGGGGAAGCAGCGATCCGAGCAGCGTTCCCACGATGTGGTTGATTTGATAGACGGCGGCCCCAAACACGGCAGGCCCCATGAGCTTAAACACATTTGCCAGTGCCGGATGCCAAAGACCCGAAGGTCGCCAGAACCGTATGCGGCGGCTGACCAGAAACGGGACTTGAAAACCCAGCTGCATCAGGCCGCCGATCAGGACCCCCACTGCCAGACCGGTCACGCGGACCGTCAATGAAGAGGACATCCAGGACACTCCGATTACCGAGCCGATCATACCTAAATTGAGCAGGACCGGCGCCAGAGCCGGTGCCGCAAAATGGCCCAGAACATTTAGAATTCCCATGCACAGCGCTACAAGCCCGATAAAAGCAATGTAGGGGAACATGATTCGGGTCAGCTTGACGCACAAATCATATTTTTCCGGAAGGTCGGTGAACCCGTATGCCAGTAAATGTACCAGCAAAGGTGCGCCTAAAACGCCCAGCACTGCCACTACAGAAAGGACAACAGCCAAAAGGCGTATCGCGCTGTTGGCCAGGCGCTCGGCTTCATCACGCCCCTGGTGGTTCAGGCAATCGGTAAATACCGGCACAAAGGCGATGCTCAAGGACCCTTCGCCGAACAACCGGCGCAGCATGTTGGGAATGCGGAACGCGGCAATAAAAGCATCCGACGCCAGACCGGCACCAAAGAATGAGGCCATCACCATATCCCGCACATAGCCCAGGATACGACTGAGCAACGTCGCGGAACCCACAACGCCGGCGGCCTTGTTGACACGCTCCTTATCCAAAGCGGCGTCTCTATTTGGGAGTGTGTCGCTATCCGTCATATGATTGTGATTGAACAGCGTCCGCAATTGGGCTGCAACTGCCCCCAGTACGGACCGACCGAGATTGATTTACCAAGAAAAGCGTTGACAAACCGTATATGCCTCTGTATATATCCAGCTTTTTCAGATTAGCCAGTACATAACGTGAAAGGAATTTTCCATTGGCCAACCATAAATCAGCAATTAAACGTGCGCGCCAGAATGAAATCCGGCGTATTCGCAACCGTTCCGTTAAAACGCGCGTAAAAAGCGTCGTAAAAAATGTACGCCAAGCCGTAGCGGCAGGCAGCGGCGAGGCGTTGGATGTGCAGCTCAAAGAAGCCCAGTCCGCTATCGATAAAGCCACCAAAAAAGGTGTGATGCATAAGCGCACAGCGGCTCGCAAGGTAGCGCGCCTTGCCAAATTGACCCAATCGGTATCTTCCTGATCCACTAGAAGTTATCGACCATGTGTTGATAGGCCTTTTCCGCGACCCGCTGAGCCGCCAGGTCGATTGCCTGGCGGCGATTGTTTTCCGTGGCGGGCTTATCACCATCGACCACCGCATAGGCCTGCTCGGCGGCAAGCCGGGCTCTTTTCCACAACACCTCCCCCTCCATATCCGATAGTGCAAGCGAAATGACAATATAAACGCGGCGCTCTGCAGCGGTGTTAACCCCCCGATGCGATACGGTGTCCCAGGTAATCGAATCGATGGTCCCGGCCAATGTCGCCTGGGCCTCGCCGCCCTTGACGATCGCTCCACGGCGTCGGCTATTGATTTCACTGACCAGAGCGTTGGTGACTATTGATTCGATATCATTCACGGTACTGCGGTTTATCAACACGTTGACCGCAATGCGATTGACGCCACCGGGCAATTCACCTTGACCGGCAAAATGGTATCCGCATCCAACAGAGATTGCCGCCCAAATCCCCGCGACCAGACCGATGGCCTGCCGTCTAAGGGGGTTAAGACCACCCTGGCTTGCTGTGTTATGCTCAAACAACGATATTTACCAGTTTATTGGGAATCACGATAACCTTGCGGATCTCTTTGTCCGCTATGAACTTGACGATTTTGGGATCGGCAAGAGCCGTCGTCTTCAACGCCTCTTTATCCGTCCCCATTGCAGCGGTGAAGCGACTGCGCAGCTTGCCGTTTACTTGTACGACAATTACGGCCTCGTCTTTGACCAACGCATCGTCACGATGCCTGGGCCAGGCTTCCAGCAAGATGTTTTTGGAATTGCCCATGACTTGCCATATCTCCTCGGCAAAATGGGGAACCATGGGCGACAGCAGAAGCACAACGGTCTCGACGGCGTGCCGCATCACACCTGCGACATGCTTGTCTTTGCTCTCAGCATCGAGACCATACATCTGGTTGACCAGCTCCATAATAGCGCTGATGGCGGTATTGAAATGAAACCGATCTTCGATATCGCGGGTCACCTTATCAATGGTTTGATGCGATTTTTTGTATATATCCCGCAACGCTCCGCTTAATTGCTCGACGCTGCCATCGAATGCCGGCGCATCGGATATATGCGCCAGCCATCGATGCACCAGACGCCAGACTCGGTTTAAAAACCGCGCGCTGCCGTCGACACCTTGCTCGCTCCACTCCAAATCTCTTTCCGGCGGGGCGGCAAACAGGCAAAACAAACGTGTGGTGTCCGCCCCGTATTGCTCCAGCAGCGTATGGGGATCCACGACATTGCGTTTGGATTTGGACATCTTCTCCACCCGCCCAACAGCCGCGACCTTGTCACAGATCGCGCACACCTTTGTTTCACTGCGCTCGACAACCTGATCGGGGAACAAAAAACCATGCTGCGGACACGTCATGGTCTCCTTGCACACCATGCCCTGGGTCAGCAGGCGCGTAAAGGGTTCTTTGAATTTGACCAATCCAAGCTCATGCAGCACACGCGTGAAGTAGCGCGAATAGAGCAGGTGCAGGATGGCATGTTCAACACCGCCAATGTACTGATCCACCGGCATCCAGTAGTCAACGGCCTGTTTGTCGAACATGGCGTCGTGGCAGTCCGGACTGCAGTAACGTTCAAAATACCAGGAAGACTCCACAAAGGTATCCATGGTATCGGTCTCGCGGCGCGACTGTTTGCTTCCGCACAGCGGACAGGTCGTCTGCGTAAAGGATTCCAAACCGGGCAGCGGCGACCGCCCCCCCTCCAGCAGATCGGCCTCTTCGGGCAATAAAATGGGCAGGTCCTGCTCTCGCGCCGGTACAATACCGCAATCCGGGCAATGGACCATTGGGATGGGCGCACCCCAGTATCGCTGACGAGAAATACCCCAGTCTCTCAGACGGTAGCTCACGGCGCGCTTGCCCAGCCCCTTTTCTTCGAGCTGATCGGCGATTTTCTCCATGGCCTGGCGATTGGGCTGACCGTCGAACGCACCCGAATTGACCATTTTTCCGTCACCGGTGTATGCCTCTGTCATGGTGGCGCCATCCAGCGCATCGTCCTCCGGGTTGATGACCACGACGATTTCCAGATCATATTTTCTGGCGAAATCGAAATCGCGCTGATCGTGGGCCGGCACAGACATGACAGCTCCCGTGCCGTATTCCATTAGCGCAAAGTTTGCGGTATACACCGGCATGCGTCGGCCGGTCATTGGATTTAAACAATAGGCGCCGGTGAAAACCCCCTCTTTTTCATAATTTTCAATGGCCTGACTGGTCCGCTCCTGCTTGCTGATGCGCCGGACGAATTCCTCAACCGCCTGCGACTGCCCGCTGGCGGCAGCCAGCTTGGTAACCAGCGGATGCTCAGGAGCCAGACACATGAAGGTTGCGCCGAACACCGTATCGTGACGCGTGGTAAAAACGGGTATGCGGATCTCGCTGCCCTCCACCGGGAATTGAATTTCGGCGCCCTGGCTGCGACCGATCCAGTTCTTTTGCATGGTGGTCACCTTGTCGGGCCAGCCCGGCAGCCGGTCGCAGTGCACCAGCAGATCCTGAGCATAGTCCGTGATGCGGAAAAACCACTGCCACAGTTTTTTCTGCTCAACAGGCTTGCCGCAGCGCCAGCACATGCCATCCTCCACCTGCTCATTGGCCAGCACGGTCTGGCAGGGTTCGCACCAGTTGACATAGGCCTCTTTGCGATACGCCATGCCTTTTTCGTACATCTTGAGAAACAGCCACTGCTCCCAGCGGTAGTAGTCCGGTTTGCAGGTGGCGATCTCCCGATCCCAATCGTAGGAGAATCCCAATTGCTTGAGTTGGTCGCGCATGTAGTCGATATTCTCGTAAGTCCAGGTCGCCGGATGGCTCTCATTGGCAATGGCGGCGTTTTCCGCCGGCATCCCGAACGCGTCCCAACCCATGGGATGCAGGACATTGTGGCCCTGCATCCGCTTGTAGCGCGCCACCACATCACCGATGGTGTAGTTGCGTACGTGTCCCATATGAATCCTGCCGGACGGATAAGGAAACATTTCCAGCAGGTAATATTTCGGTTTTTCAAGGTCGAGTTCGACCTTGTATAATTGATTGGTTTCCCAAGTTGCCTGCCATTTGCGTTCAATTTTGCCCGGATCGTATCGTTCGTCCATTATCCTGTCCTGTCTTTATTACGTCAGCATTGCTTAACAACCTGATATCTCATGCCATACCCTGATTGAAAGTGCAACCATTGTTACTCGCCGCCTCTGGTTGATCGCGTCGCTTTCATCCTTCAATGAAAGACAGAACAACTATCATACACAACATCATAAATCCACCAAACTCACCGCACATCATTTGAAAAGCCCCCAGTGGCAGGCGGCAGGTCAATCATCGTAAATTTCCAGACCTGGATACCAATCCTCAGCACATTCAGGGCATATTGAATGGCAGAAAGATTGTTTTTAACTCGACGATTCACCTCGCGCACCAGAACGATCTGGCTGTCTGCATATTGTCGAAGTTCCTTTTCCGCAGACGTCAGTACCAATGGCGTTGGGTCCTGTGTTCCCTCACCCACCCACCTTCGAAGAATCTTTCCGCTTTTCTTCCGGAGATATCGATGCCAGGGCGCGATCCAGAATCGCGGCCAATTCCGGCCAATCCTTCCGGGTCCCGATCTGAAGCACTGAGGTCGGCTTTTTCAGTGTGCCCATAAACTGAATATCGGAATCGAAATCGCTATCGGGATCACTATCGAACAGGTTCTATGTATTTAAAATTATGTCTAAAACCAATTGATAATGCATATCCCAACGCGCGGGAAGTGATAATGGCAAAGATGATATTGTTTGGATATTTATAAATTTATGGACCTGCCTAAGGTCGTACTAGGGCCTCACTGTTATTCATTCGCAAAAACAGAATACCCTGAAGCACCGTTGATTAAGTTCCGATCAGCGGTTACCAAGGTCAACCCGTAGACGCTGGCTGATTCGGCGATGAAACGATCTGCCGGATCCTTATGAGCAAGTCGAATATTGCGACTTTCCATGGCCACTTCATGATTTAACGTTGCCTCGTGAAACGGCAACGTGCTTAATACGTTCTTTACCCATGAAATCGGAGGAGCATCGAGCTGGATGCGGCCTTTTTCCGACAGAATCACAACTTCCCACGTGGTGATTGGAGACAGCCATAGCTCATTTGCCGGATTATCCAATTCGTTTGCCACATCTTCGCTTAGACATGACGGATCTAACAAACTCCACAAAAAGATATGAGTATCTAGTAAATATTTAGTCATTCAATACATGCCATGCATCTTCAGGGACAACCGGCGAAAGAATGTCGCCCGATATTTTTCCTTTCGATTTGAATGACCCCAGCCACGATGCCTTCTTTTGCGGCGGTGGTGGAGGATCGATGATGGCAATCGGTTTACCGTGCCGGGTTACCAAAACAGATCGTCCTGTTCGTTTGACATTATCGAGAACGGCCAAACAGGTCGCTTTAAATTTTGAGATTGTGATAGTATCGATCTGGGTCATATTACGCTCACCTTTATTTATCGTTATTTTGAATAATTTACCATGGTCAATGACCATAGTCAAATAAATCGTGAAGT
>JASFGJ010000243.1:0-6568 GCA_050123815.1 Desulfobacteraceae bacterium | reverse complement strand
TTTCTTTCCATTGTGTGGGGTGCCGTTGCATGTCTCATGGCAGATTTGACATGCGAAGCGAGCGAATATCTTGAAACCACTTATAGGGTTTGCGCAAAAATAACCTTACATTTTTGGCGTTGAAGCGCTCGCCTGATATAGAGCGAGAGCAAAGAAATATCAATATATTTCAAGCTTTAACAACGCAGTCGGCGGGATGCATCCACACTCAAAAATGTAAGGTTATTTTTACGCGAACCCTTATGAACACAGTGAACACAGCTTTTTTCGGATCACTGTGTGAGATGGAACGTAATCGTATTCATATACTATTTTAACATTAAAGAAAAGGGCTGGTTCATATACTGTTTAGATATTAAAGAACAGAACCGGGCTATCAGAGGGCGGCAGCCTTGATTTTGCCTCCGGGCAAGCTTATCTTCGGGCGTTTAGACCATTTGTCCGGAATGCTGTGCTAAAACTTATTTAAAAGGTGTTGGAATCGTTGATACGTGGAAAGCGCTTGCAGCGCGAGCAGGTGGTTGTTGTATCGAAAGTGGGGTATCTCCAGGGCCGCAATTTCGTGTTGAGCGAGCAACGCAAAAAAGAGGGGCGGCCCTTTCCCGATCTGGCAATATTAATTATCTTAAAGCCTATGTTTGGCCTTGAGTTTGTCGATGCACAACTCACAGTCGGCCTGGTTGCGGTTGTCTGCGGCGCAGTAACTGAGAAAGGATTGGATCCACTGCTCGCCGGCACGGGGGCAGGTGAAAATATATTCGATAAAGCAGACGAGACGCTCGATGGTTTTGGCATCGATGGCGTGCTCCATGCGGCAGGCGGTTTCATCGGCGGTTTCAGGGTCGATCTGAAGCACCTTGGACAAGAAATCTTTGATCACTGCATGGCGGTAGGTGATATCTTTTGCGATGCGCTTTCCCTTGGGGGTCAGGGTGATAAAGCTGTACGGCTTGTAGTTGATATACCCTTTTTCAGCGAGCGCTTTAAGTCCACCGGTGACCGACCCGCGCTGAATCTCGAGCCGATCGGCAATCTCTTTGGCGCGTGCCACCTTGTTTGTCTCTTCAAGTTCCAATATGACTTCAAGATAATTTTCCAAGCTATCTGATAGATCCTGACGGGTGGGCATGCCGCCTCCTGTGGGTTGATTTTCGGTCAATATCTATCACGCCAGTCATTATTAGTCAAAACATTAAAAGTCATATATTAGGAATAAAATTGTTGACATCGATTAAAGTAAGGTGTACCTAACTTTTTAAATGAGCTGATTTTCTGCAATTGAGGAGATAAATGATGTCCAAAGTCAATTTACGACAGATGCAACCCAAACAATCGGGAACCATTGTCGCTATTTCGGCGCGGGGAGAGCTGGGACGCCGCATCCGGGATATGGGCCTGGTGCCGGGCACCCGGGTGACCGTACAGGGAAGAGCACCGCTGCACGATCCGGTTGCATTGCGCTTGATGGGGTTTACCTTAACACTGCGCAACAATGAGGCGGATTACATCGATGTGGAGATAGAGGACTGATTATGGATACCTTGATTGCCTTGGCCGGCAACCCCAATGCCGGAAAAACCACCCTTTTCAATGTGCTAACCGGCGCCCGCCAGCATGTGGGGAACTATCCCGGTGTAACGGTCGAGAAAAAGGAGGGCGTCTACAGACAAAACGGCCATCGATTCAATATCGTCGATCTGCCGGGTACTTATTCATTGACGGCCTACTCGCTGGAAGAGGTTGTGGCGCGTGATTTCGTTATCAATGAAAAACCCAGCGTGGTGGTAAATATCGTGGATGCCTCAAGTCTGGAGCGCAACCTCTATTTGACGCTTCAGTTTTTGGAATTGGGAATTCCGGTCTGCCTGGCGTTGAACATGATCGACATGGCCGAGAGCCGTGGTATACAGATTGATATCCAAAAGCTTTCCCGCCTGCTCGGTGTGCCGGTGGTTCCCACCATTGCCCGGCATGGCAAAGGAAAAGAAGAGCTGATCCGTGCGACGGCACATTTGCTGGAAACCAAACGATCCCAAGGTCCAATTCAGATCTCCTATGGTGAGGATATTGACCGGGCATTGGATACGATGGAAAAACTGATTGTTGATGCTCAATTTTTGACCGAGACCTATCCGTCACGCTGGATCGCCCTGAAATATATGGAGAGCGACGAGCAGATTGTCGTCCTCGGAAAACAAACCAATGCAAAGGTGGACAAGCAACTGGGGCAAATCGTCCAAAAAATGAATCAACATGTCAAAGAGACTCTTAACAGCTATCCTGAAGCGTTGATTGCCGATCATCGTTATGGCTTCATTAAATCGATAATGAAACAAGGCGTTGTTACGCACAGCGGCGATCAGAACCGCCTCTTTATATCCGACAAGATCGATAAGGTGCTGGTCAATCGATTTGCCGGTCCGTTGATCATGCTGGCCGTTTTGCTCGGACTTTATCATTTTACCTTCACATACAGCGAATTGCCGGTCGGCTGGATCGAGTCGCTTTTCGGCTGGCTGGGGGAAATGTCCCGGACCCACTTGCCGGAGGGACCGCTCAAATCGATGCTTATCGCCGGGGTCATTGACGGCGTGGGCGGTGTGCTGAGCTTTGTGCCCCTGATCATGTTCATGTTTTTCGGCATCGCCATTTTAGAAGATTCCGGTTACCTGGCACGGGTCGCCTTTATGCTTGACCGCGTTTTTCGTATGTTCGGTCTTCACGGCAGTTCGGTGATGGCATTTATCGTTTCCGGCGGGATTGCCGGCGGGTGCGCCGTTCCGGGCGTCATGGCCACTCGGACGCTCAAGTCACGCCGCGAGCGGCTGGCCACATTGCTGACAGTGCCCTTTATGAATTGCGGAGCCAAGTTGCCGGTATTTGCACTTATGGTAGCAGCCTTTTTCGCCAAAAACGAAGCGGTGATGATGTTCGGCATTACCCTTGTGGCCTGGGCCGGTGCGCTGCTGGTGGCCAAACTGCTGCGCGTTACGGTGATCAGGGGTGAAGCAACGCCCTTTGTCATGGAACTGCCGCCTTATCGCGTACCGACGTTTAAGGGGTTGGCGATTCATACCTGGGAACGCACCTGGCAATATATAAAAAAGGCGGGAACCGTTATCCTGGGGATATCAATCCTGTTGTGGGCCATGATGACCTATCCCGGTCTGCCGGATAAGAAAGTGGCGACCTTTGAAGCGCGTCGGCAGGCGATACTGGATGCGCTTCCAGAGCAAGTCGTTCAGCAGCTTGAAACGCAGGGTGGGGTGCTTTCCGTTGATGCTGAGACGGCAAGACGGCAACTCCTGAACGTCGACAGTGCCGAGGCCGAAGCAGCCTTGAGAAACTCCATCGCCGGTCGGATAGGCACCGGTTTGGAATCGGTCAGTCAATTCGCCGGCTTTGATTGGCGAACCAATATCGCACTGGTCGGCGGATTTGCAGCCAAGGAAGTGATCGTGGCGACGCTAGGCACGGCCTACTCGTTGGGCGAGGTGGATTCCGAGCAGAGTCGCTCTCTGTCCGATACCCTTGCCAACTCGAACCATTGGCGGCCGCTGGTAGCCCTTAGTCTGATCGCATTTGTCATGTTCTATGCGCCCTGCTTTGTTTCGGTGGTTTGTATCGCCAGAGAGGCGGGGTCATGGAAATGGGGCCTGTTTTCAATGGCCTTTAATACGATAGTGGCGTTTTTGCTTGCCGCATCCGTTTTTCAGATCGGCAAAGTGATCGGCTATTGATGGTGATGAAATGCAAACCCTTATGGTTATATTAATCGTCGTCGCGGCGGTGTTTTTTCTAATTCGTCGATTCTGCAACAGCGTAAATAGCAAGACCCAACCCACCTGCGGCTGCGGCTGCGACGGCTGCAGCCCCACTCAAAAAGAAAATTGTTCGGATATGGAAAATCAGCAGCGGTAGGGTTTTACTTTCGCATGAGCATGGGGCCCAATGGTCTTCCGCCGAACAGATGCATATGCAGATGAAATACTTCCTGACCGCCATTGCGATTGCAGTTGACTAAAAGGCGATAACCGTCCTGAGCCACGCCATGATCTTGGGCGATCTTGGCAGCGACGGTGAACAGGTGACCAACGAGTTGTTCATCATCAGCCGTCAGGTCGTTGACCGTTGGAATCTCTTTGTTGGGTATGATCAATATGTGGACCGGCGCCTGGGGTTGAATGTCTTTAAACGCCGTTACCTGGTCATCCTGATAGACAATGTCTGCAGAAATTTCACCTTGAACAATTTTGGAAAAGATCGTGGCCATGAACTGTCCTCCTTGGTTAGCCAATTGCTTTGCAGTGAGCATATCGGTTGACTGAACAGATTGTTCTTTTACGAACTGCATGCACACTAAGATCATAAATCGGCTTAATTTGCAATCGACAGACCGAGAAGTGGTTTCAAATTTTAAGAAAAGCCCCGCTGTCGATGCGGGGCCCGTGCATTTGCCGATAGCTGCTGTCGCATGCCTTCAGGTTTTAGACCGAAGAAGGCTGGCGACCATCTCTATCGCCTCACGAAGTGAGATATTGCCCGTGTTAATGACCATGTCATAGTTGCCGGGATCGGCAATGTCGGAGTGAAAATACTTCCGGATAAATGCTTTGCGGTTCGATTCGGTTTTCAGGATCCGCCGTTGTGCATCCTGCAATGGGATGTCAAATTCCTGCGCCACCTTTTGTGCTCTAAAATCACGCGGAGCGCTCACGCGCAGGCGAAAGGTCGATTCCCTGGGCAATATAAAATTTGCGCCGCGGCCGACAATAACGGCCCGGCCGTGCTTGCCGATGGTGCCGATAACCTTCAACAGGTGCTGCAGATACTCATCCGGCCATAGATGCTTTTTGTAGACTACCGATGAAACCCAGTCTTCGAGCATGCTCAGACCTTTCTCGTCCAAAGATTCCAGCATGCGGGAACTGACCTTTGCACTTTCGGCCATTTCGTGAATCACATTCTGGTGAAACATGTCGAAATTGAGCTCTTCGGCGATGCCCTGAGCGATCAATTTACCGCCGCTGCCCGGATCTCTTGAAACGGTCACCATTTTGACGGCAGGTATTGCGGAGGATTTGCTGCGGTGTTCGAACCCCCATTTTTTTACCTGCTCGTCCACGAGTTGCTCTATGGAACGTTTGCGCGCATTCATAGGAGCCTCCTTTTAGCGGATGATGCGTTCGCAATGGTTTGGAACGCCGGGAGGGGAACCGTCGCTACGCAATATGGGCGATGCGATGAAATATGAACGGCTGGTGAACTGGAATCTGCAGGAGTGGGTGCGTGGTAACGATGCGCAACATCAATAGCTTAATCGGCGATGGGCGCTGTGCTTTGTGGATTCGTTTCGTGCGATCATCCCCTTTGCATTTACATCTAGTCTATTGGCGGACGGATTTGTTGTCAAGTTTCAGAGTCGGGGCCCAAAGAAATGTCAGGGGTGAGATCGGTGTCGGAGTCGGGACCGGCATCGGAAAGTCGATTGGCAAATCAGTCATCTGGATTGCTGCGATCCGAGCGTGTTCGGGCCAGATGCCCGCCATTCCAGTGTACAGTCCGATCGACAGTTTGTGATCGCCATTGACAGGTTTGCTGGGCGCAAATCGGACAATAGCGCGGGTCGCAAGGGTCCATGTGAACCAATGCACTGGCATTGCCGTCAAATTCGTCGGCGAGAAGTTCTTCAATGGCCCGAGCTTCGTGGTGCGCCGCATCCATCGGAAGGTCCTTTGGCAGGACCAGATGAAGATCAACATGGATCAAATTGCCGGCTCGCCAGGCACGCAATTTGTGAATGTCGATCCACTCCGGTTTGCGATGTTTTTCCAAATGGCGCGCAATTCGATCCAGGAGCCGTACATCCGAAGCATCCATAAGCCGTGAAAAGGATTGTCGTACAAGTTGGCTTCCGGTAACCAAGATGTTGATTCCCACCAGGCAGGCGACAAGGCCGTCTATCCAAAGCCATCCTGTGATGTACACAAGTGCTAGGCCGATCAGAACGCCTGCCGATGTATAGACATCGGTGATGATGTGTTTGCCGTCGGCGATAAGGGTGACCGATTCGGTACGTCTGCCGACACGCAGCAGGTATAAACCGAGCAGCAGATTCGCCACCGAGGCGATGCACAGGATGGCCAGGCCCTGTTCGATATTGGGTAGCGCATGGGGTTTGATCAGGTGTTTTATTCCTGTCCAGAAAATGCCTGCCGCTGCAAAAATGATCAATGCACCTTCGAAGCCTGCAGAAAAATATTCGATTTTCCCGTGGCCATAGGGATGTTCAGGGTCCGGAGGTTTGGCTGCCAGCCAGACGCTGACAATGGCAAATCCGCTGGCCGCTACATTGATGATTGATTCCAGTGCATCGGACAATACGGCGGAAGAGTGGGTCAGGCGATAGGTTAAAAATTTGAGGCCCATCAAGGATGCACTGATGACAAACGAGAGGATGATGGCCCTCATCCGCTGCTTTTGCCGTCTGTTATGCAGCTCTTTTTCAGTCATAAATCCGTGGAGCGGTTTCTGTAAATTTCACTGCTCAAGTTATCTGCGTCCAGCA
>JASFGJ010000242.1:0-6669 GCA_050123815.1 Desulfobacteraceae bacterium | reverse complement strand
GTTGATCATCCGGAGCCCTTTTCGCCCATCAAAGCTGAGCTGGACCTGACACCGGGCCGTTATGTGGGGATCGATTCCGATGCGCAATGGTCCATATATGGCGATGGCCTGCTGCGGTTCAACACCGGCATCAGCTTGTGGAACGATCGCAAGGACAAGCTGTGGATGGATTACCGTTCAACAAAAGAATTGAAGGACGATGCCGGAGAGGTTACGACGGAGGGCGTTCGATCGATCCGCCTCGGTGCGCTGTTGCATGTCAGTCAACATTGGAGCATCAACGGGGCATATGAGAGAAACCTTTTTGATCAGGAAGACATTGAAACCTCGTTCGGAATCGGTTATCGATCCCAATGCTGGAACATGGATCTGGAGATGAAAATCGAAGACGACAACAAGAGCTATCAGGTGAAATTCGACTTGCTGGGCTTGGGCTCAGTCGGGAATTAATAAAGATCGTTAGGTGCCCTAGATGATAATCGTACGAACACCATTGCGCATCAGTTTTGTGGGCGGGGGGTCGGATGTAAAGTCCTACTACCAACACCATCAGGGTCAGGTGGTGTGCACGGCTATCGACAAATTCGTCTACGCCATTGTGAAACAGCGCTTTGACGAAATGATCTATATCAACTACTCGCGCAAGGAAACCGTGAATCGGGTGGATCAGATCCGGCACGATTTGGTACGCGAGGCCATGAAAATCACGGGCATTGATAGTGGCATCGAAATCACGACCTTAGCGGACATCCCATCCAGTGGTTCCGGCCTGGGCAGTTCAAGTTCGATCACCGTCGCCCTGCTGCACGCGCTCTATGCCTACCGAAACACGCTGGTCACCGCCGAGCAGCTGGCCAAGGAGGCGTGTCAAATCGAAATCGACATTTTGGGCAAGCCCATAGGCCGTCAGGATCAATACGCGGCCGCGTTCGGCGGCGTCAACCGCCTTATCTTCAATTCGGACGACACCACACAGCGCATTGCGGTCCCCATGAATTCAGCCTACAAGCGTAGATTCGCCTCTTCGCTGCTGCTGTATTATACCGGCATCACCCGCAAGGCCGACACCATTCTCAGCCGCCAGAAGGCAAACATGGAGACCGAAAACAAACGTGAGAATCTGCGCGCCATGGTGGCCCTGGTCGAACCGTTCACCCGCGCCATGGAAAGGGGCGATATCCAGGCCTGCGCCGAACTGCTCGACCGAAACTGGCAACTGAAACAACGGCTCGCATCCGGAATTTCAAATCCGGACATCGAAAAAATGTACGGTCATGCAAAACGTGCCGGAGCCCTGGCCGGTAAGATATGCGGCGCCGGAGGCGGCGGATTTTTATTGCTCCTGGCCTCCCGTGAGAACCAGAACCGAGTGTTCGAAGCCATGCAAGACTATCGCGAAATGCCGTTTATGATCGAAGATAGCGGCAGCAAGGTAATCTTTGATGATCGCTCGTATTCGAGCAAGTAGCTACGTAAATAACGCGGAGATATCATGAAAATTCTGATCACGGGCGGGGCGGGATTCATCGGTTCACACACGGCCGATCGGTTGATCGCACAAGGCCATCAGGTTCGTTTGCTGGACAACCTGCACCCCACGGTACACCCCAAAGGCAAACCCGACTATCTGCATCCCGCAGCCGAATTTATCGAGGGCGATGTCCGGGATGCAAAGGCCTGGAGAGCGGCCCTGTCGGGAGTCGAGGCGGTGTACCATTTGGCGGCCTACCAGGATTACCTGACCGATTTTTCAACCTTCTTTCATATCAATGCGGCATCCACTGCGCTGCTTTACGAAATTCTGGTTGCTGAAGCCGGGAATCTGACGGTTGAAAAAGTGATTGTTGCCGCCAGCCAGGCGGTCATGGGTGAAGGACGATACAAATGTCCGTCATGCCACGTTTCAGAAGAGACATATCTCTATCCTGAAATCCGGCTGGAATCTCAATTGGCCGGCGGTGACTGGGAGCATCGATGTCCGCAATGCCGTCAAGTCCTTCAATGGCTGCCTTCAGACGAAACGGTAATCAATCCCTGCAATCAGTACGCTCTGTCCAAGCACTCCCAGGAACAGATCGCGATTCAGCTGGGCCGCCGGTATAACATCCCCTCCGTGGTCATGCGCTACTCGATCGTTCAGGGCCCCAGGCAATCCTTTTACAATGCCTATTCGGGCGCCATGCGAATCTTTGCGCTTAGCCTTTTCTTCGACCGCCCCCCGACCATCTATGAAGATGGTCTCCAGGTGCGTGATTTTATCAACATCGATGATGTGGTAGATGCCAATGTCATGGTATTGGAAAATGCCGATGCCGATTTTAACGTATTCAATGTGGGCGGTGGAAAAGCCTGGACCGTCCGGCAATTCTACGACACCATGCAGGATCGGGTCGGCAAACATCTGCCGCCCAGAATAGAGGGGGCCTATCGCTTCGGTGACACACGACACATTTTTTCCGACACGTCTCGCCTGGAGCGCCTGGGGTGGTCACCCAACAGAGGCGTCAGCGACAGCATCGATGCCTATTGGGATTACCTGACAACACATCAGGAAAGAGAAGATATTCTGGCCTATGCGGAGCGCCAGATGCGTCGATTGAATGTTATCCGCACGGTAAAGGATAAACAATGAAGGCATTGTTACTGGCTGCAGGTAAAGGTACTCGTCTGAAACCTTACACGGATGATCATCCCAAATGCCTGATCCCGATTCTTGGCACACCACTGCTCAAAATATGGCTTGATAATTTCGAAAACCACGGCATCGAAGCGGTGTTGATCAACACCCACCATCACGCCGACCAGGTCGAACAGTTCATTGACGGCCAGCGCCCTGAAACCCATATGAAATTGTATACCGTGTACGAGCCCAATCTGCTCGGAAGTGCCGGCACGCTATGGCAAAACCGTGGCTTTTTCACTGGCGATTCTGATTTTGTCATCGCTTATGCCGACAATCTGACCAATTTAAATCTGGGGAAAATGATTGACTTTCACAAAAAGATCCGATCTATGGGGGGAATTCTTAGCATGGGATTGATCAAGGCACCGGATCCGACCGCATGTGGGATCGTTACCCTTGATGATCACCGAAGAGTCGTCAAATTTGTCGAAAAGCCCAGTCAACCGGAGAGTGATCTGGCCAACGGAGGCGTATACGTTGCGGCTGCGGAACTCTTTGATGAATATAAGCGGTTGCCGGTAAGCGCGGGTCGGGCACTTGATCTGGGCTACGACTTGCTGCCGCATTTGGTGGGACGGATGTACGGGTTTCGTATTACGGAATATCTGGCGGACATCGGAACCCCTCAAAGCTACAGCACTGCGCTGATGCAATGGGAAAAACTTTACATGTCTGAGAAAACAACATGAAATTCGAGAAGTTAGCCAATCAATACATCGATCGGCTCAAAACCGTATTGGACGCTATCGATGTGGTTGTTTTCGACCGGATGGTGCAGGCCTTCCTTGGGGCGTATGAACGTCAGGCCCGTATTTTTGTCATGGGCAATGGTGGTAGCGGCGCCACCGCGTCGCACATGGCCTGTGATATCAATAAGGGTTGCTGCATCGATCTAACGAACAAATTTAAAATGGTCTGCCTCAACGACAATATCCCAACCATGCTGGCCCTGGCCAATGATCTCTCCTATGATGTGGTGTTTGAAGAACAATTGAAGAACCAGTTCACTGCCGGAGATATGGTATTGGGCATATCTGGAAGCGGCAATTCAGACAATGTGCTGCGCGCCATCCAATATGCCGCAGCAAATGACGGGCAGACGATTGGCTGGTCCGGGTTCGGTGGCGGACGATTGGCAGAGTTGGTGGATCTGGCCCTGGTGGTGGACAGCGACGATATGCAGCAGGTCGAGGACGCTCACTTGATCGTGGCCCATATGTTGATGCAGGCGGTCCACGCCGCCCTGCATGACACAACGTGCTCTGCAGCCTGATTGGTCCGGCTGTAATGGGTACCGATATACAACAGCAGAATAGAACCTATGCCATCTGAATTGATTCCAGCGTGGTATGCCCTGCATACCAAAAGCCGATTTGAAAACGTCGTCAATGAAGGTCTGCAAAAAAAATCAATCGACGTTTTCTTGCCGAAGATCATCGTCCCGAGCAAACGCAAAGATCGCAAGAAGATGATCCGCATCCCGCTGTTTCCCGGGTACGTCTTCGTAAAAACCGACCTGCATCCGAACCATCACCTGGAAATTGTCAAAACCGTGGGCGCGGTCAAGCTGGTCGGCGATAAAGTCGGCCCCATTTCGATCCACAACGAAATCATCGAGTCGGTAAAGATCATGACCGCAGCCGACCAGCCCATCACAACCGGCGGCTACCAATTTCGCAAAGGGGACCGTGTAATAGTGGTTGAAGGGCCATTTGCCGGAGTGATCGGAGTTTTTGATCGATTTGGCGGACAAGGCCGAATTGTGGTCCACATTGAAGCCCTGGGGCAATTCGCCGCCGTTGAAGTTGATGCCGACGACGTAGAAAAATTGCCCGATATCAACACATAAGGGCAGAGGAAAAAATTGAACAGCTATAGTTAATAAGTCATAACTACTTGACTTTTTATCAAGTTCCGTTTTATAGATCAAATTTTGGAATGGATAGCATGGCTGATTGGCAGAAGGAGGCGGTATGAACAAACTTGAGCTCATCTCTGCACTTAAAGATCAAGCAGGGATTTCCAAGACGGAAGCAGCAAAAGTAGTTCAAATCTTTTTTGACAGTATGGCGGATGCGATGGCCCAGGGCAGCCGGGTCGAAATTCGAGGCCTATGCAGTTTTTATGTAAAAAATTACAAAAGCTATGTGGGGAGAAACCCGAAAACCGGAGAAATTGTGACAATTCGGCCGAAAAAACTGCCATTTTTCAAATCCGGTAAAGAGCTGAAAGATCGTGTCGACTTTTAAGTTGCGCCAGCAACCATCAGCTAACCGGATCCATCAACAATAAGGGCAGCCCAGTTCCCAACAGACGTTCGTGTGTGGGTTCGGGTAGCAGAATATCATATCATCGTGCCTGGGTTTGATTCCATCATAGGGCAGAAGCATCCCATCCGGCTACTGAAAAGGTTTCTGAGAAACGGTACGCTCCCCCACGCCCTCTTGTTTACAGGAATCGAGGGTGTCGGAAAACGAACTGCCGCAGCAGAAATTGCGATGGCGCTGAACTGCGCCGATCCGCAAGCGGATAAAAAGAGTCGGCGGGATCCGAGCCAGGCTTGCGGCACATGTCCGCCCTGCCGGCAGATTCGATCCAATAACCATCCCGACATAATCACTGTGACACCTCATAACAACTTGCTGCGAATCGATCAGATTCGCAAACTGATCCACGCGCTGGCCATGAAGCCTTTCAGCGCCCGGCATCGCGTGGTGATCATCGCTAAGGCGCAAACCATGAATCCAGAGGCTGCCAATGCGCTTCTCAAGATATTGGAAGAACCCCCGCAGCAGACCACATTGATTCTGACGGCGCCGCATCGCTCGGAGCTTTTGCCGACCATTGTTTCGCGATGCCGCCGGATTGCATTTGAGCCGTTGGCGTCTGAAGACCTTCAAATCCTGCTGGCCGATAAGCTGGGCGCGGACAAGAAGCGAGCGCAAATAATTGTCGCGATGGCCGGCGGAAGCTACGCTAAAGCCCGGATGCTTGCAGATGATACGTGGCAATACCAACGCAGCTGGATCCTCCGTGCGGCGGGGTTGGATGCCCCCGGCGAACTCAACCATCGCCCGGCAACCGAGGCACTGGCGTTTTCCGCCCAATTGGCTCAGCACAAGGATAACGTAATGGATTTGCTTGACATGCTGAAAACATGGATTCGTGATTTAAGCATCCACCCTTACCAACCCGGACGGATCATCAATCGCGACCGCAAAGACTTGATCGGTGCCATCAGGTCGGATATGGATGAACATCGGCTCCTGGATCTGTGGGATGCGGTTGAAAAAGCCCAAAAAGATATTGCGGCCAGAGCCAACTTGAGATTAACTTTAGATGTCATGGCGCTTCGCATGGCCGGTTTGACGGATGGGCCGAAGCGCCGAAACGAATAAGGGTATAGGCTTTAAGATAATTCATTTGGACTGCGTTATCGGTCGTCGCGGTATGAAAATACAGCTTCCTCACGCTAGCCTTGCCAAATGAATTATCTTAAAGCCTATCAAGGCGCGTGGATCAGGAAGAAGGGTCTGGACGATCGCGGGAACGGAAAACTAATCATGGGTAAAATTATCGGTATCCGGTTTAAACCCGGTGGAAAGATATACGATTTTGACTGCGGCGCCTTTGTCCTGGAGGCAGGCGAGAAGGTCATCGTGGAGACGGAAAAGGGGCTGGGATTTGGAACGGTGGCGCTTCCGCCCCGGCCCGATGATCGGTCGAAGAAGGAAAAACCACTAAAAAAAGTGTTCCGCAAAGCCTCGGATAAAGATTTTGCGCAACGCAAAAAAAACGAGCAACTTGAATCCGAAGCACACGCCCAATGCCTCAAATACATCAAACAGCTTAAACTGCAGATGCATCTGTTCAGCGTCGAAGCGACCTTCGATGCCCGGCGTTTAACCTTTTTCTTCACCGCCGATGGCCGTGTCGATTTCCGGCAGCTGGTAAAAATGTTGGTCAAACGGTTTCGCGTCCGAATC
>JASFGJ010000241.1:0-6677 GCA_050123815.1 Desulfobacteraceae bacterium | reverse complement strand
TTTGAATGTGCGCCGTAAGGAGGAAATAATGCTGCTGAATCCCAAGACCGCGACGTTCGATCATCTGGACGAACCCTCGCGCGATTTAATGCTTAAAACCATCGCTTTTTTCGAAACCAAGGGCAAACAAAAGCTGAAACAGGACCATTTCGATCGGGTATGGTATGATGATTTTCTCGAGTTCGTTAAAGAACACGGCATTTTCTCATGCTTGTTGACACCTCCGCAATTTGCTGAAAATAATTCGAATGCCAGATGGGACACCAGCCGCAACTGCGACTTCAACGAAATATTGGGCTTTTACGGTTTGGCCTATTGGTATACCTGGCAGGTCACGATCCTGGGCTTGGGCCCCATCTGGATGAGCGCCAACACGGCGTTAAAAGAACGTGCCGCCCGTATGCTTGCAGACGGTGGCATTTTCGCTTTCGGCTTATCCGAACGCGCTCATGGCGCCGATCTGTATAACTCCGAAATGGCTTTGACTCCGTTAGCAGAGGGCCGATATGTCGCCGATGGCGGAAAATACTACATTGGAAACGCCAACAAGGCGGCAATGGTGTCCACTTTTGGAAAGAATTCGGAAACCGGTGACTATGTCTTTTTTGCGGTGGACCCAACGCACGAGAATTATGAGTTGATTCAGAACGTTGTTCAATGGCAGAGTTATGTTGCCGAATATGCGCTGAACGGCTATCCCATTACGGATGCGGATATCTTGTCCACTGCCGGCGATGCCTGGGACGCCGCATTGAACACCGTCAACATCGGCAAATACAACCTCGGGTGGGCATCCATCGGCATCTGCACGCATGCTTTTTACGAGGCGATCAACCATGCCGCCGGTCGTAATCTCTACGGGCGCTATGTGACCAGTTTCCCCCATATTCAAAAGTTGTTTGTGGATGCCTATACCCGATTGGTGGCCATGCGCATGTTTGCCCGCAGAGCCTCGGACTATATGCGGTCCGCCTCCGAAAACGACCGCCGCTACTTGTTGTATAACCCAATGGTCAAGATGAAGGTGACCACCCAGGGTGAAGCGGTGATCAATCTGCTGTGGGATGTCATCGCGGCGCGCGGCTTTGAAAAAGATCTCTACTTTGAAAACGCAACCGCCGACATCCGGGCTCTGCCCAAGCTCGAAGGTACGGTTCACGTCAACATGGCCCTTATCGTAAAATTCATGGCCAACTTTTTCTTCAAGCCGGACACGTTTCCGGTCATCGACGAGCACAATACTCCGGAGCATGACGCCTTTTTGTTCAAACAGGGCCCGACACGAGGATTGGGTAAGATTCGATTTCATGACTACCGCATCGCGTATGATGCCGTCGATCTGCCAAACATTGCCGTTTTCAAAACGCAGATTGAGTCGCTGACCGCGATGCTGCTTTCCTGCCCACCGGACGATCAGCAAATAAAGGATATCGATTTCCTGCTCTGTCTGGGTGAATTGTTCACACTGGTGGTGTATGGTCAATTGTTGATAGAAAAAAGCCAAATGGATCAGGTCGAGGACGATGTGCTGGATCAGATCTTTGATTTCATGATTCGCGATTTTTCAAAATATGCCCTGAATCTATACAATCACCCCAAGAGCAGCACCGCTCAGATGGCCCAGTGCCTGGAAATGATAAAAAAACCGGTTAACGATCCAGGGCGGTTCGACCGTATCTGGTCCGGCTACGTATTCGCTTTGAAGGATCTCTATGAGATGAATCCGTGATATCATCCGTTCCATGCCATCGCCTTCGGCCAATGCGGTATGGAGCATTTTCAATCATTGGACGGCCGCAGCAGCCAGGGAGGGAGACATGTACACTTACGATAAACCGGACAATCTGGTTGAAATGATTGAAGAGAGTATTGACCGCTATGCCGAGCGCCCCCTGTTCGGCACACCAGACCCCAATGGCGTCTATACCTGGACGACCTACGGCGAGGTGGGCCGGCGTATCGATGATTTGAGGGCGGGTCTGGCGCAATTGGGGATCCAGTCCGGTGACTGCGTCGGCATTATCGCCAACAATCGCGTCGAGTGGGCGGTGGCCGCCTTTGCCACATATGGCCTGGGTGGTCGTTTTATCCCGATGTATGAAAAAGAGTTGGCCAAAACCTGGGAATTCATTATCAACGATAGCGGCATCAAAGCTCTGTTTGCAGCAAACGACACAATCTGCCACCAAGTGGAGCAATTTCGCAGCAGGACCCCCAACCTGGAGCATCTACTGGTGATTGACGGCGACGCGACCGACAATATGGCCCAATTGGAAGCAAAAGGCCGACAACAGCCCGTCGCTTCTGTCCGTCCCAAACCGGACGATATCGCCTTGCTGATCTATACATCCGGCACGACGGGCAACCCGAAAGGCGTGCTGTTATCACACGGCAATTTCACCAGCAATTTCATTTCCGGCGGAAACCTTTTTCCCGAGATTGACGCCGAAAGCCGAAGCCTCTCAATTCTGCCGTGGGCCCATGCCTACGGCTTTACGGCCGAGCTGAACAATTTCACCTACAGAGGCGCCTCCATCGGATTCATGCGAGACGTCACCACAATTGCCGAAGATATGGCCAATGTAGCGCCGACGTTTCTTATTGCAGTGCCGCGGGTATTCAATAAAATCTATGATGGACTCCAGGCAAAGATCAATGAAGCCGGAGGGTTGGCAAAAAAGCTTTTTGTCATGGGTTTGGAAAGCGCCGAGCAAAATCGCCGACTGGCCGAACAAGGCAAGACAGCATGGCTCCCCCGGATGAAGTACAAATTAGCGGACCGGATTGTCTACAGCAAAATTCGCGCAAAATTCGGCGGTCGACTGAAAGGCGCGATGACCGCCAGTGCAATGATGAATCCCGTGACCTCGCAGTTTTTTGCCGATATCGGTATGCCGGTCTTCGACGCCTATGGCCTTACCGAGACATCACCGGCGGTGACCATAAACAACCGCGAGTTCTACAAACGCGGCAGCGTCGGCCGGCCGCTCGACAAAGTCCGAGTGGTCATCGACAAAAGCGTCACTGAGGACGACTGCGAAGAGGGTGAAATCGTTGTTTACGGCCCCAACGTGATGCATGGATACTTCAACAACCCGGAAGCCACACGCGAGGTCATGACCGAAGATGGCGGATTCCGATCCGGAGACCTCGGGCTGTTGGATGAAGAGGGTTATCTTTACATCACCGGCCGGATCAAGGAGCAGTATAAACTTGAAAACGGCAAGTATGTATTTCCGGCAACCATTGAAGAGGAAATCCAACTCTGCCCATGGGTTGAAAACGTGTTGGTGTTTGGCGAAAGCCGTGCATGCAATGTCTGCCTGATCGTACCCGATTTTGAAGCCCTTAAAACATGGGCCCAAAAGCACGGACACGATCCGACACCGTCGGCACTGATCCGGAATCCCGTTGCTAATGAGATGATCGGCAGCGCCATTCAAAAACAACTCAAAGGTAAATTTGGCGGCTACGAAATCCCCAAATCCGTTGTCCTGGTGGCGGAGGGCTTCAGCGTTGAAAACGGCATGCTCACGCAGACGTTGAAGCTTAAGCGCCGCAAGGTCATCGAGCACTATTCCGACAAAATCGAAGAGGCATACACTACAGTCTAAAGGCTTAGGTTCATCACATTTTTGCGTGAGCCCTACCGGTGCCCTTATCTTCTATTGGAAGACCTTGATCTTCATTGCTTTTAGATGGACCTTGCCGTCAGCGGCAACCTTGACCTTTCCGGTGACCTCGACGCGTTCGTTCCCTGGACGGGCCGTGGAGACACCGGAAGGCAGCAGGCCGCTCACGTAAATACAATCCGGCCCGTCTCCAAGAATCCAATCGCTGCGGGTTATGGAAAAAGAGGAGCCGCATTTGCCTTTCCAGCCCTTGAACACGCCTGCGACCTTGACCACCTTTGCATTGTAGATGTCTGCATTCGAAAGAATTTCCACCAAAACTATCTTCTGGGAATTGGCTTTATCATCAGTAACAACAGGTGGCTGTTTTTCTCCGTTGGTTCCCATAGCGCAGGACAGGGAGGCAAAACTAAAAAAAACAAGGATCGTCAGCACCCATTTCCCATGGTTATACTTGTGCCTTTTGTGTCTGCTTTTCATCAGTTGCTCCTGTTCGCCGATGATTTGCTTCAGTCTCTATCTGGTAAGAGGGCCAAACCATTTTTGGGTTTAGGAAAGAGGGAGAGTGCTTAGCACTCTCCCTGAGCTGTTTTCCTTCGATTTAGAGATGATGGCTATCGTGTTCACTTAAATTTCCTCATGAAATCTAGCTGCTTGATAGCTTTCGTGGCCGGAATATCCGGATCCCTGGCCTCTTGTCTCAACTCAAGTGCTGAATCAGCAGTAATCTCTACATAGCCGAGATAGACATAATCAGAATAATTGCTCATACACTGCAACCAATTGTATAAATCTGATACATCATCACAGTTGTACTGATCGCCAGTACCTGAATAGGTGTTCGATAGATCCATGATTGCGGTACCATACGAAGCATCATTGAAAAACAACTCCACTTCCGCCTGGCTGCAACTGGCTCCATCTTGATAGTACCGGACGATAAAATCATAGTAACCCACCTGCACCATTTCGTTGGCCTGGTAGTATTCTGAAGAAACACCCGAGTCTGTGGAGTCTTGTGAAAAATAGCCGTTCGGGGTGGTCTGCCCCTGCCAGGCAGTGTAAAACGTACCGTTTTCAGCGACCCACAAATCCAGGTCGGCGTCACAGTCACCGCCTGAAGGCGCTGTCCAGTCAATACGCAGGTTGTACCCGCCGGTACCATACTCTGCAGAACCACCACCGCCCTGTTCGATTTCCCATTCAACAAAATCCCCCCAGGAGCCGGCTGCTGATTGACGAACGGCGGTGTTGCACGCCAGCTGTGAATACTCGTTTAGCTCCGAGGTGCTTGTTTCCGATGGCTCGGGAAAATAGATGGCCAATCCGATATTTTGCGACTCATCGGCATCGGGATTCGCAGCGTTGGAGCTCACCATGTTCTCAACAGCGGTCATGACGTTGGCCGCAGCGTCTTTGGCCGCGCCGCTGGGCGCGTTCTGGTTGATATAGCTTGCCAGATCGTAGATATCGTGGTTGGCTGTGTACGCATATTCCTGGGTATTGGTCCGGGCCGCCATGGCCACGGTATTGGCGTTGCTATCATTCATGAGGGCTTGGCCCAGGGCGCAGACCGCCGTATCGAGCGCGGCGAGCTGAGACATGTCCACCGCCGACTTGGTGGTCAGTTCACCCGGATATTGCTGGAGATAGGATACATAGGATTCGTCGTAGCGCTCTACAATAACGTCCGCCAGCTCAGCGGCCGACATGGCGGGATCCGCCGCCAGATCTGCCAAAATGGTGTCGTAAGGATCACCGTCACCGGGCTCGGTCTCTTCGGAAAAGACCAGATAATCGGCCAGTCCATCGAACTCGTACGCCACCTCATACATGGCCATGAGGCAGGCATCGAAATTGATCAGGTCCATATGCACGCCGGCATCCCGGACTGCTCCAGCCAGATCCGAAAGGCTCATAAAAGAGCCGGATGTTTCGTCTTGAATCGCTCCGCGAAACAGGCTGCTGTTCACCCCCTTGGCCCGATCCTTCCAGCCCGCGCCATGATCCCACAGAATCAATGCGTAATGCCGGGCCGGGTATGTGGAGGTCGCCCATAGGATAAAATCCGTCAAAGCGGCCCGCGACCCCATATCCACATTGCCGATGTCGGTGGCAGCGTTCAGGTTATCCACTGCGCCTCCGTTCTGGACCAAGAGACGATAGGTGTTGGTATTGGGGACGCCTTGTGTGTAATTGGGACTGAACTCGGCCTGAACGGCAATGGCCATCTTAGAAGAGGACCCCACCTGACCCATCTCTTCGATATCCCCGATGCCGGCACTGGAAAGATTGTTATCAGCTCCCAGGTAGACCATATAGGTCCACTGCCGGCCGCCATTATCCGGTCCATTGTCACTGCTGCTACTGCCATCGCCGCCACCGCCACACGATATTAATAAAAACGCAGCAACAAGCAAGCCGACGAGTAGGGATGAAAGCCGTATTTTCATAATTTCCTCCTCTGTGTATAGGGACAAAAAAGACCTTCTCCACGCACTTTTCCGGACCGTGCCGCGCAGATCGAGCAAAGGTGGAAATTAGACAACCCCTTTGGTCTGTCGAGAATATATCAATGGGAACATCGGTGAGGGCAAAGTGATGATCGCGGCATCCAGGGATCAACGGTTTTACCATGTTTCGCCGAGGGTTCCTTGCACATCATTAAAATGATGCGAAAGGCTTATCGCTCAGTTGATGGACAAAATCGCGGAGACCTCATAGCTAGGCTATTTTATTAAATTCCGTTTAATTATAGCTCTTCTGGAAGATCTTAACTAGACACCGCTCAGTCAGGTAATACTTAGGAAAATAGCTCCTGATACAACATTAAAACAAACAAGTATTTAATATTTATCACATTGACAGAAAAAATTCATCAGAAAATCACAATCATCTTTACGGCACCCCCCGGCCTCAAGGCCGAAAATGTGGGCGCGCCGATGCGCAAACTTGACACATTCCATTTAAAAAGATTAGAGATATTCACGGACCGTTCCATTTTTCCACCGCTATTTCAAGGGGGCAGCAATGCGAATAAAATAC
>JASFGJ010000240.1:0-6680 GCA_050123815.1 Desulfobacteraceae bacterium | reverse complement strand
TCCAGGCCCAGCAAAATGGTGCCTTCCACGCCGATGCCGTGGTCGTGGTAGCGCTGGATCCGCTCGCGGATGTAATCGGAGGTGTTGAACACCGCCTGGTAGACGTACCACGCCCCGGCCTGGGCCGCCAGGTCGAGCACTTTGGGGTCGTCTTCGATGGGATGGCAGCACCAGTTTTTCTTCAATGGAATCATCTCTTTGAACAGATCCAGCTCCCACTGGGTGTCCTGGGCCAGGGAGTTGTCCACGATAAAGAGGCGATTGTTGTCGATGGCGGCCATCTCTTCCACCGCTTTGTCAATGGGCCGCGGACGGAATTTGCGCCCGCCCAGAAAGGAGACGCAGCAGGGATAGCAATTGAATCGGCACCCCCTGCTGGCATGCACCAGGTCCACCATCTGGACCCCTTTGTAGTTGTACAATTCACGCTTCAGGATGTCGCGCCGGGCCGTGCCCACGCTTTCGATGGGGGGCGGCTGGCCCATGTAGTTGTAGACTTTTTGCAATTGGCCCGATCGAAAATCGGACAGAAGAGTTTCCATGCGGCCTTCGGCTTCACCGAGGAAGACGGCATCGGCGTGCTCCGCGGTTTGCTCGGAATGCAGCATAGTGGCAATACCGCCGAAGATGACTTTGACACCGCGTTTGCGGTACGCATCGGCAATTTGCCACCCGCGTTTGACCTGGGCTGTCAGCATCATCGAGATAGCGACCAGATCCACTGGATCGTCAAAATTGATGGGGTCGACGTTCTCATCCACAAAATCGACATCGACATATTCGGGCAGCGTGGCTGCAAATACAACGGGCCCATGCGGTGGCAGGTGAAATTCGGTCTGCCTTCTGAGTTTGGCCCATTTGGGATAGATCAGTTTTAGCTTCATGGTGTTTCCTTTTTTAGTAGCAAAGCCTCGATGAGCCTTAACTCCAAGCGATAGTTGTCTCCACTGCAGCTTTCCAGCGTGATCTGCTGCGCGATCCTGGATCGCCCGGAATATCGCGCCGTGTTTCCCCTGTCAACCGAAACCGTGCGCAACAATCGGCCCCGGGTATCATAGCGTTTGATCCGCCAGCGATCGGGATCCTGGACGATGATGTCTGTAATATGATTTTTGGGATACGAATAGCGGCATATGACGTCGTTATCCGTTGTCCGGCCAAACTGTCCTTGCCCCTCCGGCACCAAAAACATAAGCATCAGGTCGTCCATCAGTCCACCGGCAAAACCAGGCCGGTCGAACGGCTTGACGGCCCGGTCAACCGTGAGCTGACCATCGTATCGCGCACTGAAAAGAACGAGGCCTTCGATGGTCATCAGCGCACATTGGATGGTGCGCTGATGAGCGTTCAATACCATGGCCCCGATCAGCTTGCCCATTTTGCGGCCCTTTACCGTGGCCTCGATGGCGTGCTGAAACTGCCACTGTCCCCGCGGAAAGGACGACAGGCACAACGGGTCAGACGGTTGCGGCAGCCGGGTCGAATCCGCTACGATCTCTGGCAGACGGCTGCAGGCGGTCAAGAGCGACAGCGCCACGATTATTACAGCCACGTTCTTCATTGCACCTGCTGAAACGTGGATTCGGATATGGGCTGATTGATCATTGGTTCGATGAATTTAAAACGGGTAAATGCCGTTTCGCTCTCAAAAATGACAACCTCCTTCATGACCCCGGGCTGATCCCCCATCAGCATCTCCATTCGCAGAATGAACCGGTTCATCTGCTGGTTCTGGGGCGTCATGACGATCTTTCGGCCGGGCTCCAGAGACGCCTTGAACAGTGGGTTCCGGTCAAAGCGTCCGCTCAGCCAGTTGGTGATCTGCTCCGACACAACATCCATGGTTTGCAGCCCGGCCGTGCTCTCTTCCACCATTTTCCCGTCCGATTCAGTGAATCGGCGGGTTCGGCCTTTGTGCATCAACAGGACACTGCGAACAGGCTCCTGATATTCCCAGCGTAGCGAGTCGGGTCCCCGGAACAAGAAACGCCCCCGGGCGATCAACGGCTGGGCCAGAATGGGCAGGTGCTTCTCCTGGACAAACCGGGCCTGAACAGAGGTGACTTTGCCGGCCGCCGCCTGGATGCCTTCAAAGGTGTCCGCCCAGCCCAGACACATGCAAGCCGCGCCGATCAGCAACAGACTCAGATATTTTCTAATGGTAATCACTGATAAGCCTTTAGAAACTTCAAACTAAATTGAATTCATGAGCTTAATGCATTCCATACATGGCCGGCGCAGAGGCCGGCCCTACGCTCTGCCAATATAATACGCTCTGCCAATATAAATCGATCTGATCCTTCCCTTAACACTTAAAACTTAACACTGTTGTCTCAAAACCCTCGAAAAGGGCATTGACGGTCGATCTCAAAGCATTCCTCCGTTAACCCCTATGACTTGACCCGTTATATATGACGCGTCATCCGAGCACAGAAACCGCACCACTTTGGCCACCTCCTCCGGCTTGCCGATGCGGGCCATGGGAATGATCTGCTTGAGGTTT
This sequence comes from Desulfobacteraceae bacterium, assembly GCA_050123815.1. Taxonomy (GTDB): domain Bacteria; phylum Desulfobacterota; class Desulfobacteria; order Desulfobacterales; family Desulfosarcinaceae; genus JARRKU01. The sequence goes on along the minus strand of JASFGJ010000240.1, from coordinate 4,177 downwards.
CGCACAGGCACATCGGCCAGCATTTCGGTTTCGATCATCCCCGGGGCAACGACATTGACCCGTACGCCCAGCCGGGCCACTTCCGAGGCCAGGGTGCGGCTGGCGCCGATAAGACCGGCTTTGGCTGCGGAATAGTTGGACTGGCCGCGATTGGCCATCAGCCCGGAAACCGAAGAGATGGTTACGATGCTGCCGCTTTTATTAACAACCATTTTTTCGAGCACCGGCTTGGTGATGTTGTAAAATCCGTCCAGGCTGGTGCGGATGACACGCTCCCAGCTGCGCCGGGGCATCATCACAAAGAGGTTGTCATCCGCAATTCCGGCGTTGTTGACCAGCACATCGATGGTTTCATACGCCTGAATCAGTGCCTCCAGGTTCTGCTGAGAGGACTCGGAATCGCTGACATCGAAACAGGCCAGGCGCCCCGTCGATCCCTCTGCTTCAACCGTGTCGAGGGTTTTTTGCGCGCCGTCGTGATCCGAACGATAGTTGATGACCACTTCATAGCCGCAACGGGCAAATTCCACACAGATGGCCCGGCCGATTCCTTTGCTGCCGCCGGTGACAATCGCAACTTTTCTCTTTTCCTGCATCGATACCCACTTTCTTATATTGGTGGAACCATTAGGATTTATTTACTTGTTTTTAAAAATCGATTCCAATCCTCAACTTTAAACTATGTGTTCATTTGGATCGGCCTTCATCACCTGGAGGGTCACCTCGCCGATGATTTTGTCGTCCATTTTGGCAGATCCTTCAATCTCGATAAAGTCGTCGAATTTAAAACGATTTTTCGATTCGACGACGATTCTGGCTCCCATAGGCAACGCGTCGGTATAAAATCTGGCCTTTTTGATGCCAACGATCCAGCCTGTTTTGTCCGCCCCCTTGCCACGTTCTTTGATCAGGTTCAAACCGTTGCCGAGCCCGGATGTCTGGGCCACCAGTTCGATGATCATCAAAGGGCTGACGGCGCCTGCTTCCGCAAGGGGCCACCGGTGGTTGACCTGCACACCGGCAATGGCGATGTCGTCCTCGATGTGAATCACCTCATCGATCAAGAGCATGCGCCCCCGGTGGGGCAGCAGATCTTCAACCGTCAAATCCGGTGGCAACACAGTCATTCCCGTCGACCTCGTTAAAAAAGGATTGATGAATGGCGCAATTGTTTATATACACCTTTTTTTGAGCTGCCAACGGTACTATAATTCGAATGGCTTGTAAAGAATCAGGGCTTAGCCGGAAAGCCGGATGCCCGAAAAGAACGGTGTGTTTCCATGAATGAGTTGATTGAAGATCTGAAGGTTAAAATCATTACCGCCCTCAACTTGCCGGATGTTCAACCGGCGGATATCGGTCCAGACGAGCAGCTGGTGGGAGGTCGACTGGGAATCGATTCCATTGATGTGCTTGAGCTTGTCATCATGCTGGAAAAGGACTACGGCATTACCATCGACAACAAAGAGGTCGGCGCCCAGGTCTTTGCATCGCTAAATACCATGGCCCGGTATATTATAGACAACTCCTCGGAGTTTCCCAATTGACCTATCCGAACATTGATGTCGCAGGCCTCGGACTGATCAGCGCCCTGGGACAAAATGTGGATGAAACGTTAAACGCCATCGAAGGCTGCCGCTCCGGGCTGCGTCCACTGACACGTTTCCAGCCGCCGCATCACGATCCATTGCCTGTCGGACAGATTCGGGACCTTGGCGAGCCGGGCTTGCTGCCCCTGACGCATCAGATGGCGCGAATCGCCGCAAGCGAGGCCATGGCCGGCTGCGGCAAACCACCGGATGCCATCATTCTGGGCGTTACCACCGGCGGCATCGCCGTTACCGAAGAGCTGCTCAAAATGGATAGGCTCGATCCCGAAGGCTTTCGGTACCATGCCATCGGTTCGGTTGCGGCGGATCTTGCCGAGCAGTATCAATGCAGCGGCCCGGTTCTGACCATTTCCACGGCCTGCTCATCCGGCGGTGCGGCCATTGCGTTGGCCAGGGCCATGCTGCGCTGCGGCTCCTTTCAACACATTCTGGCCGGCGGCGTCGACTCCTTGTGCCGCCTGACCTATTATGGTTTTAAATCCCTGCAGTTGATCGATCCCGAAGGTTCCCGCCCCATGGATCTGCAACGGCGCGGCATGTCCGTCGCCGAAGGCGCCGGTATGCTGCTGCTGAAAGCCACCACCGAAACGAATGATGCCATTCGCGTTCTGGGAGCCGGTCTCTCCTGCGACGCCCACCATCCGGCCCAGCCCCACCCCGAAGGCAAGGGGGCCCAAGCCGCGATGGAGGCAGCTTTGGACGATGCCGGGTTGTCGGCGGATCAGATCGACTACATCAACCTGCACGGAACCGGCACCATCGACAACGATCGCTCCGAAGCCAGAGCGATCCGCAGCCTGTTCGGTGAGCATGCCCCGGCCGTATCCTCCATCAAAGGGGCCACCGGGCACAGCCTGGGCGCCGCCGGGGCCATCGAAGCCGTGATTTCGGCCAAGGCCATTGAACGCGGCCTGCTGCCGGGCAATACCGGCTACCGGTCGCCGGATCCGGAACTGGATCTCGTACCGGTGACGGCGCCTGCCGCAAAATCGATCCAAACGGTCATGTCCAACTCGTTTGGATTCGGCGGCAACAACGCCACCATCATTTTGGGCCGATCCGATAGGCCGCAGCCGGCGCCTCCACCGGTGCAGCAACCGTTGTATATCAGCGGCTGGTCCGCGGTCAGCGGCGCCGGTGGTACCCGCGATACCCTGGCCCGTCTGGAGAGCAATGGCGATTGCCGTGGAGCGGCCGCCGCAGCGGAGCTGGGCCGGAACCTCCCTCCGCAAATGATCCGCAGGCTCAAACGCCTGTCGCTGATGACGGTTGCCATGGCTGCCGAAGCACGGTCCAATGCCGGGGATCCAGAGATCGCGTCGGTCTTTTTCGGCACGGGTTGGGGCTCGCTGTCCGAAACCAATGATTTCCTGAACGGCCTGTTTGAAAGCGACGAAAAGTTCCCCAGCCCCATCGATTTCATCGGCTCGGTGCACAACGCACCGGCCGGACAGCTGGCGCTGGCCCACCGGGCCACGGGAGCCAACATAACGGTTTCCGGGGGCGATTACTCGTTCGAACAGGCACTGCTGGCAGCCCAATATCTGGCGCCGGACGAGGCAGCGTTCCTGGTGGCGGCGGCGGACGAAGGTCATGCAAAACTTTCGCCGCTGTTCGATCCTTCCGTGGCGGCGACATCGCCGATCTGTGACGGCGGCGGCGTTCTGGTTTTGAACCGGCGCCCTGTGGCAAACGCACCGACAATTGCTCTCAAGCACTTTGAAACCGGATCCGGCGACATGGCCATGCCGGACCGGATGGTGGAGACGCTGGGTGACCTGAACGGCCGCATCGGCCTGGTGCTTGCCGGCATACCGGCAGCGCAGCGCACGATGGGCCGGGAGCAGCTCGACCGTTTCATTTCACAAACCGGCTACTCAGGACCGGTCCTCGATTACCGCCGGCAGATCGGTGAATTTGCCTCGGCCACCGCTGTTGCGGCCGTTTTCGCGGCGGCCTTGGCCGGCGACCCGAACCGTTCAGAAGATTTCTCCGGTGCCCAGGCGCCGGGCATACTGGTGTTGGGCTTAGGCTCATCATTGACGGCAATGGAAGTCAGTCCGCATGAAGGTACTGCTGATATCGGCGAATAAATATCAGATCCCCTACCCGGTCTATCCCCTGGGTCTGGACTATGTGTGCGAGGCCCTGCGTCCCAAGCACCAGGTGAAGGTCATCGATTTGAACTCCCTTAACGGGATCCGCGGGCTCAAAACCATGATAGGCGAATTTGAACCGGACATCATCGGCGTCTCGCTGCGCAACATCGACAATACCGACACCATCGATGCTCTGGGATTTTTCAGTGATTACCGTGAGCTGATCCAGGACATTCGGGAAACAACCCGGGCGCGTATCGTATTGGGCGGCGCCGGTTTTTCCATTTTTCCCAAAGAGGCCATGCAGGCCTTGGGGGCGGATTACGGCATTATCGGCGAGGGCGAGCGCATGCCCGTACTGCTGGATGCCATCGAACAGGGCGAGCCGGTGGATCACCTGCCGGGGGTAATTTCCAATAATGGCATCCAGAATTTTCCGCAGCCCTGGTCGATGGCATCCAGCAGTAC
>JASFGJ010000239.1:0-6682 GCA_050123815.1 Desulfobacteraceae bacterium | reverse complement strand
GGATCGCGGCCTGGACGCCCAGGTGACAAGTACCGGCTGCATGAAAGCGTGCGATTACGGACCGGTGATGGTCATCCACTCCCAAGGGGTCTGGTACGGGAAGGTCGAGAGCGAAGATGTCGTCGATGAGATTCTGGATGCCCTGGAGGATGGAGAGGTGGCGGAAAGTCTGCGCATTTCGTAAAGCGGGGAGTGCCATCAATGGATGAACACCCGTTTTCGTATAGCTATAGAAAGCGTTTATAAAATGGAACACTACTCAAATCTGAACTGGCAGGAGCATATCGACGCCGGCCAAAAATACTTAAGCACCGCTGTCAAAGGCCTGTCACGATCGTCGGTATTCACGAACGATCTGGTGCACCAGCTGACCGCCATGGCCATCGAACATCTGTTGTCGGGTATCTATCTCTTCCACGGGCAGATGCCCACGGATCATACGCTGGACGGATTGGTCGACGGTTTGGCCCCGTTTTGCCCATTGGGTACCCAACTGGCCGAAAGCATCAAGCAACTTAACCAATATGACGACATGTGCCCGCTCGTTCCGGTCGGGCGGGTCGTTCCGGACGATATGGCGATCCAGGCCATGCTGGCTTTGGGCAAGCAAGTGGCCGGTTTTGTGGAATTGCATGTGAAGCCGTCAGTTTCGGATCAAGTGCCCCGGGAGAGTCAAGGGATGGATTCCGAATGTAATCGAGCCTCATAACAATTTCCCCGTTTGAAAGAAAAGGAATAAATAATGGAGAAGACACGGATTGCAGTCGTATCGACAGACGGGATCCATGTCGATGAGCACTTCGGCAGGGCAACGCGCTTTTTGATTTATGACCCGGTCGCAAACATGACACTGGTCGACAATCGCACGATTGTACCATTGTCCGTCAACGATCCGCACCATTCTTTTGATGCGGAAAGATTTGACCGAATTGCCGAGACGTTGAAAGATTGCCGCAAGGTATACATGACCAAGATCGGTGAGGTTCCGGCAGCAAAACTCAAGGCCTTGGGTATCGAACCTGAAATTTACAAAGGAGCTATCTCTCATATTTCGGGCATCGGGATTGTTCAATAAGTTACCGAGTGGAGATGAGACTATGTTTATTCAAACCATAGATGGAACGTTATCAGAGATGCACATAACCATTCGTGATGCGCAGCCGGATGATGTGGAGTCTTTGGTGGAACTGCTCCAGGAGTTGTTTGCCATCGAGGCCGACTTTACCGTCGATACAAACCAGCAACGTAAGGGGCTTGTGCTGCTCCTGGATGGTTGCGGCAAACACCGTTGCCTCAAGGTGGCGCAGGTCGACGACCAGGTCGTGGGGATGTGCAGCGCCCAGGCGTTGATCTCCACTGCCGAAGGCGGATGGGTGGCCCTGGTGGAGGATATGGTGGTCAGCGCATCTTATCGGGGAACCGGTGTCGGCCGGCGGTTGATGGCGGCCATAGAAATGTGGGCCAGGCAGCGCGGCATGACCCGTCTGCAATTGCTGGCGGATCGAACAAACTTTGCCGCCTTGGACTTTTATGACAAAATGGGGTGGTGTCCCACCCAGTTGATCTGTTTGAGACGACAATGGGATTTAAAAACACAATAGCATCCAAGCGACCCTATATCATCGATACCACCTTGCGCGATGGTGAGCAGGCTCCCGGTGTCTGTTTCAGCCGGGAATCAAAATTGGCCATCGCCGAAAATCTGGATCAGGCCGGTATCGATGAGTTGGAAGTCGGTGTTCCGGCCATGGGGACCCTGGTGCAGAAGGACATTCGCCGTATCGCTGCGCTGAACCTGCGATGTCGGTTATCGGTCTGGTGCCGTGCCCATCCGGACGATCTTGCGGCTGCGCTGAACTGCAATGTGGGCGGCATCCACATCAGCTTGCCGGTGTCGCCGCTGCAACTGTCGGCCGTGGGCAAGGATACGCGCTGGGTGCTGGTCCAGCTTGAGAATCTGGTGCCCCAAGCCCGTCTCTATTTTGACCATGTTTCCGTAGGTGCCCTGGACGCCACCCGGGCGGCCAGGCCGTTTCTCAAGCAATTTGCCGAAACGGCATCTGCCTGCGGTGCGGAGCGCCTGCGCCTGGCCGATACGGTCGGTATCGGCACTCCCGGGGCGATTGCCGAACTTGTCAACGCGTTGGTGGGCGCCGTCCCTGGTATGGCGTTTGAATTTCACGGCCACAATGACCTGGGGTTGGCCACCGCCAATGCCCTGGCCGCCCTTGAAAACGGGGCCGAGGCGGTCAGCGTGACGGTCAACGGCCTGGGAGAGCGCGCCGGCAATACGGCATTGGAGCAGATCGCCATGGTGTTAAGGCAGCATCCGGGCCTGAACTGCCCTTTGAATACCACCCATCTTTTGTCGTTGAGCCAATTGGTCGCCCGTGCTTCGGGAATGGATGTCGGGGCCACGCAGCCGGTGGTCGGCGAGCATATGTTTACGCACGAGTCGGGAATTCACTGCCAGGCGATGTTTAAAGACCAACGGGCTTTTGAGCCCTTTTCGCCCCGGCACGTTGGTCGAAGCGACCGTCGGTATGTGTTGGGGGGGCACTCCGGTACCGAGTCCATTCACCGCTTGTTTCAGCGTGCCGGAATTTCCATCTCCCGCGAGCAGGCCCGCAGTTTGAGACCCTTGTTTTATCGGCAACAAGACAAACTGTCGGTGCCGGATGGCTTGGGTGAGGCGAACGGGTTGTTGGATTTTTTCTAGTATTGAGTTCGGGATGTAACACTTCTAATCGCGACTGATTTGCACTGTCTCTGTTTTTGGTGGTGTGAACGTCTTTTGCGTAATGCCCTTTTTTCTAGTCATGGCAAGTGTGAGCAGGGCCGGGACCAGGAAGAAGTCAGCGGCCAGGGCGAGCAATACGGCGCATCCGGTCAACCATCCGAATCGAACGTTGCTGTTCAGAAAAGAGGCCGTAAAAATGAAAAAACCGCCGCTGAGGACCAGGCTGGTGATGACCAGGGCCCGGCCGGTGGTGCGGAGTGTTTCGCGCACGGCGGCCTGCAAGTCCAGTGTTTCGTCATAGGCCTTCCTGAAATGGTGGAGAAAATGGATGGTGTCATCCACCACCAAGCCCAGCACGATGCTTCCGATCAAGATGGTGGCCATGTCCAACGGGATGCCGGCGACCCCCATGAGGCCGAAAATGCAGACCACCGGCGCAATGTTGGCGATCATGCTCATCAGACCGATACCGATCCTGCCGATCAGCAGCACCATCAGGAGCGTAATCACAACCAGTGCGATGATGTAGCTTTTGGCCATGCTGGTGATAAAGTGCTTGATCATCTGGACGAAGATGACCATGTGGCCGGTCAGGCGGATGGTCTGGTCCGGCAGCTGCTGTTTTAAATAGGTCTCGATCTGATCCACATAGTCTTTATACAGGATAGCATCCTTAACGGGAGCGAGAATGGACAGGCGGCTGATTTGGTACTCGCTGTCGGCAACCTCTTCCAAGTCGTCGCTGCCGCTGGATTCGAACAGCAGCAGTTCCTGGGCAATCAATTGGCGTGTGTCCGGGACGGTGTAAAATTCCTGCCGGTCTTGATTCAAGCCGCGGTGGATCTCTTTAAGCACGTCACCCAGGGATGTGGCTTTTGCCGCCCGGATGCCGTGAACGCTCATCGAAGGGATGGCCTGTACCGCGGCGTCGATGCGATGGAGCAGGTCGGGATTGTGCATGCCGCCGGATAGACCGCTGTCGATGGTGACTTCCAGCATCACCGTCCCGCCGTTGACACGATCCAGAAACTGGGTGGATTGGCGTATGGGGGCATCCGCCGGCAGCCAGTTCAGCGAGTTGTGAGAGAACTTCACTGAAAGGGCTCCCCATACGGCGGCGCTCAGAATGCAGGTGCAAACCACGGCCACCAGCAGCGGGTGTGCGGTGGTCGTTCCGGCGATGGCGTCGAAGATGCGGTCCGGCAGCAGATGCCTTTCACCGGCGGTCCTGGGGCGTCTGATCGGGAAAATGGCGATCAGGGCCGGCAGCAAAAAAACAGTGTAGAGAAACGCCAACATGACTCCCACCGGTGCGATATACCCCAGCTGGGCAATGATGGCCACATCGGCCCAGACAAACGACAGCAGCCCCATGGCGGTGGTCACGCTGGTCATCAGGACCGGCAGCCCGGCAAAGCCCACGGCATCGATGATGGCCCGGCGCTTATCGCCGCTTGCCCGGTAGTTGCGATAAAAGATCGTTAGAATATGGACGCTGTCGCCGATGCCTACCACGATCAAAAAGGTAGGCAGAATCTGGATGGCGTTGGAGATGGGAATGCCCGCCATGGCCATGATCCCAAGGCAGGAAACCAGCGACAGGGCAACCGTGATGGCGGGATAGACGACGCCGGACAACCTGCGAAATAAGAGCATCAGAAACAACGTGATGACCACGAACGACAGTGGCACCATCATACCGATATCTTTTAAGATCCCCTTTTGGATCTCGGCCACGAAGGCCGCCGTGCCTGCAAAATGAAATTCGATCTCCCGGCCCAGGTACTTTGCCGCCGCTTTGTGAATGGCCTCGTTGATCTCCATGTTCTGGTCGTTGCTCAGGTAGGTCGCAGCCGTTTGTGGTGCCGATCCATCCTCGCTGAATCCGGCCATCGCGTCATCATCGGCCATCGCGTTATTATCGGCCATCGCGTTATTATCGGATAGACGGATCAACGCTTGGGCCTTGACCAGGATAAAGACAATGCTTCGGTCTTTCGAGATCAACAGGTTGTCGTATAGCGGGTAGCGATCAACCCGCTTCAGAAGCCGCCGCAGTTGGGTTTCGGTTTGAGGGGGCGCCTGCATCAGCGCTTCGACGATCAGGGTGTCGCCTTCGGCGCGGACGATGCGTGCGTTGACCAGGCTGTAGACTTCATCCAGGTAGGGGACCGACGATTCGAGCTCGCGGTGCAGTGAAAAGAGCGATTGCATCACTTCCGGTGTCAGGCCATTTTGGGGTTTCAAGGCGATGATGAAAGTGTCGTCCTGACCGAACGTATCTCTGAACTCGTTGTAGGCCAACAGCGTCGGATCGTCATCATGAAAAAAACTTTCATCCCGCGTATCGATGGTCAGTTCCGGTGTTTGGGCAGCCAAGAATGCCGTCACCAGAAGCATGATCGCGAGAACCAGGTATTTATGATCGTAGACCCATCGCGTCGTTTGGGAACTATGTCGCTCGAAGGTGTTATGCAGGTTCGCCATCTGTGATCCCTCGTCTGGTGGGATTGTTTTCCTTTTTACAAGTGACTTTCGGGACACAACGCTAAGTAAAAGAATCCATGATGTCAAACAAAAGTCGCCTGCGTGTACCTGAGCCCTCCCATGAGGTAGCGGGTGCACAAAATCTAACGGGCAGCGTCATAAAAACGACATAAATCGGCGTTTGATGCGTCCCTGCCCGTCGCTTTCACTATCTTAAAGAAACCGTCGGTTTCTTCCCTCATTTGAAAAATAATATTTATTATTCAAGGGTTATGAGGCTGTGGTTCCGAATCTGCTGTAAAAATCGGCCTCCGGAGCGGATCTGCCAGCCGGTAGGCATAAAATTTGCTCAATACGTTAAGAGATAGTAGGGGCTTGACATGGCAACCCCGGCTGATGTCAAATGCCTTTCAAATTGTGCAGATCATCAGCTCAATTCCCGGAGGATCGATCTTGAGTTTCAATCGTCGTGAGTTTCTCAAACTGAGCACCGGCGCTTTCATCGCCACTGTTCTCCCGCTTCAAACATTGGCCGCCACCCTGTCCAATACGGACTCTCGGCGGCGCTTGTCGTTTTACAATACCCATACACGCGAGTCTATTGATGTCTGCTACTTTGAACAGGGCGCGTATTGCAAGGATGCTTTGAACCAGATCAACTACATCCTTAGAGATCACCGTGCCGGTGAGGTGCATCCCATCGACGTGCGCCTGCTCGATCACCTTCATACCATCAAAAGCCAGGCCCGCCCCAAGGCGCCTTTTCATGTCATCTCCGGGTATCGTTCATCGGCCACCAACGGCATGCTGCGTAAAAAAACCAAAGGCGTGGCGCGCACCAGTTATCACACCAAAGGCCAGGCCATCGATATCCGGCTGCCCGGCTATCGCACCGACCGCCTGCGGGATCTGTGTATCGCCATGAAATCCGGAGGCGTGGGGTATTACGCTAAATCCAATTTCGTCCATCTGGATACAGGGCCGGTTCGCAGCTGGTAGGATCCATTCCCAAATACGCATTATCTCTGTTGGATGAGACCCCGATCTTAAGGGCGAGGTGACGGATTTTTGATGTTAAATCAGAATTCGTCTGCTGCTCCGGATTCATCCATAGTGGCCAGGGGCGGTGGCGGGTCGGGGGGGCGCTGCTTCAGGGCGGTGTTCAGATCTCGGTCGCGGTGGTAGATATCGTTGCGAAACTGCAGGCGGTTGTCGTGGTCCACCCATGCGGTCATGTAGATCAAATGCACCGGTATGGGATTGGGGATGCGCACGACCCGGCGCATGCCCCTGTTTAAAGCGGAGGCAAGTGTTTCGGGGAGCCCAGCAGGCTGACCGTTGAGCAGATAGGCGGCCAAGGCTTGTGCGTTTTCAAGGCGTATGCATCCTGAACTGAAATCGCGCTGTGTGAAGTTGAACAGCGAGCGCTGCGGTGTGTCGTGCAGGTAAACGGCA
>JASFGJ010000238.1:0-6689 GCA_050123815.1 Desulfobacteraceae bacterium | reverse complement strand
ATGGAGCGGCGGCGCATCCTCGATCAAATCTGTCAGGAATTTCTGTCCCAGGCCTTTTCACACGGATTCAGCCTGGACGACCTGCTGGATAACCTGAAGCAACGAAAGCAATCATAAGCAACTGAAAGGAGGCTCAATCATGGGCAAGATAATAGGATCATCCAAATTAAAAGCCCTGGAGCAGTTCGCCACCAGCTTCCAGGCCGATTTTCGTTTCAGCCCTCTCAATATCATGGTGTTGATAGCGCTTTGCCTGACCGGGTTGGGGCTGCACTTTTATGTTTTTCCTTTTGATTTTAAGGTGGTGGTCACCATCATGGCGGCGGCTTTGGGTCTTTCCCTTTTCATCCGGCTTACCCAGATCTGGGAGGCCGTGCTGGTTTTAACAGCGCTGGCGGCATTGGCGGCATATCTTCGTCATCGGCCCGAAAGCTGGATCCTGGTTACCTCTATCACCCTGGCCGGCTTGGCGGCGCCTTGTCTGCAAATCGCCTTTCAATGGGAAAGGGCGGTGCTGTTGCGACTGGGCAAATTTCGCGCGTTGCGGGGCTCAGGTGTCTTTTTTATTATTCCGATATTCGACAAAGTGGCCAATTATGTCGATCAACGGATCAGAGTCACCGATTTCCGGGCCGAGACCACCCTGACCATGGATACCGTACCGGTAAACGTGGATGCCATAGCTTTCTGGATGGTATGGGATGCGGAAAAGTGCGTCCTGGAGGTATCGGATTTCGATGAAGCGGTGGCCTTCTCGGCCCAAACCGCTTTGAGGGACGCTATCGGAAAGCACGAACTGGGCGAGATGTTGTCTCAGCGGGACAAACTGGGCCGGGAAATTCAGAAGGTACTCGAGGCCAAAACCAGCTCCTGGGGAATCACGGTGCAGTCGGTGGAAATCAAGGACATCATTATTCCCAAGGCCCTGGAAGACGCCATGAGCCGCAAAGCCCAGGCTGAGCGCGAACGCCAAGCGCGGATTATCTTAAGCACTGCCGAAACGGAAATCGCCGAAAAGTTTTCGGACGCTTCCAAGCACTATAAGGACAACCCCTCGGCGTTGCATCTCAGAGCCATGAACATGATTTTCGAGGGATTGAAGAAGAAGGGTTCGATGATCATCGTGCCCAGTACTGCGGTGGAAACCATGGGCCTCGGTGCCATGGGTGGGATGACGGCCTTCGACCGCATTATGGGGACGCACAAGGAGCCGGACGATGAAGGTGGGCCTACCGAATGATAGAAGTATCTATGCCTGTCGCAGGTCAGATTCTGTTTTGATGCAATTTTTACCGCTGTTTTTTGCTAAATACATCGCTCTGTCTGCTCGGGTTAAAAGTGCTCCGATCGTGTCATCATGCTGAAATTGAGTCACACCACCCGATATGGTAACGGTCAAAGCGGGCGCAACGTCCTCGAACTCGATTGCCTGGGCAACCATCCGGATTCGGTCGGCTGCGATCTTTGCGCCGCCAAGATTGGTTCCCATTGCCAGCAGGACGAACTCCTCACCCCCAAATCGGCCGAAAAGATCCGAAGCCCTTAACTGTGACTGGACCGCCGATGCAAATCGCTTTAGAACAATATCACCGATGTGATGCCCCAACGTGTCATTGATATTTTTAAAATTATCCAGATCAAAATAGCAGATGCAAAAGCCGACATTGCTGCGGTCTGCGATCGCTCTTTGTTGGTTCAGCATCACCAGCATATGCCGTCTGTTGAGCAGTCCGGTAAGCTCGTCGGTGATGGCCATCCGCTCCATTTTTTCCATGGCTGTGGACAGGTCGTCATTTCGCCGGCGCAACTTGCGCCGCACAAGACTGACTTCATTGCTTACCAGGCAATAAGCGACAATGATGAGCACAAACACCACCGCCAGAACAATTTCGTTTTCAAGGGAAATTGAATTGGGATAAAGCCGATAAAGCAAATAGATGACCAAAAAGTAGCCGGTAACAGTATATATCGCCGTGGCGATGTATTGACGCGCGGTCATTCTGAACGCGCCGTATATAAGGATAATGGGAAAGAACATCATCATCAGCGGGCGAAACTGATCCATAAAGAAAAGTGTTACGAGCAGGGCAAAATTGGACCAGATGACCTGCTCCCGGGTCATGGCTGGATCAGCGAATCGCAGGTTTAAGCCCGCACTGATGATAAAATAAAATGTGATGTGACCGGTCCACAAGGCGACCATTAACATCGTGAAGCCGGATATTTCCAACCTGAAGCCGCCTGCAACAAACACGATCAGCGCAACCATCGACTGGATCACGCCCCCACCAATGGCCTGGAGTACGCGTTTTAAACGCAGTTGCTGTTTAGGATCTTTGGCAATGGGCATATCGGACATCAGACCAACGCAATCAGGCTATCGAATTTGGCTACTAGTTACCACCGTATGGGCTTTATCTCCACCCGACGGTTTTTTCCCCGACCTTGGGCAGTCGCATTATCTGCAATGGGTCTGTCCGGGCCGTAGCCTTTGGGCGTCATGCGGGCGGCATCGATCCCCTTGTGCACCAGATAGGCGATGACCGATTGGGCGCGTTGCAGGGAAAGAGAGATATTGTTTTCGCGTCTGCCGGCGCTATCCGAGTGGCCCTGGATCTCCACCACCAGGTCCGGCTTGGATGTCAGCCAGGCGGCGATCTCCTCCAGTACCGCATATGAGCTTGGTTTGAGATGCCAGCTGTTGCTTTCAAAGATAATCTCTTTATAGAGCCAGGTTCCGGTATCGGTAACTTGAGCGTTTTTGGTGGCTTTGGGTTTCGGCTTGGGGCATCCGTTGTCATTGACCCGGACACCGGGAGGCGTTTGCGGACATTGATCTCTATCGTTGGGAACGCCATCGCCATCCTTATCCAGCGCACAACCGTTTGTGTCCACAATCACGCGCGATTTGGTATCTGGGCACGTGTCCCGATAATCCGGAACACCGTCCAAATCGCGATCTGCGGGGCATCCGTCACCATCGACGTTGACGCCGGCCGGTGTATCGGGACACCGATCTTTATTGTCCGGCACGCGATCACCGTCGCTGTCGAAACTTTTCTTGGCGCTGCAACAGTTGTCAGACACCTTGGCCAAGCCATAGGATTGCGCATCCACATCGAGGCTGCTCAAAAGGCATCCGCTCAGCGCCAACAGCCGATAGACGGCGACGATCTCGTTCACTTCGGCCGTAATGAGTTGACCCGAAGTTTGAAACAGTTCATTTTCAGAATCGAGCACATCCAGCAAACTTCTCTGGCCCACGACAAACTGCTGCTGGTAGGCGTCCCGTGTCCTTTTATTGAAACGCACGGCATTGGTAAATATCTTGGTTTGTTGGCCCGATATCTGATATTGGCTCCAGGTGTCGCGGATCTGCTCCTCAATTTGCTGATATTTATCTTTTCTGGATGCCGCAAGCTGGCGCTTGCGCGCTGATGCCGCATCGCGGGCCGCCGCATCCGAACCCCCATTGAAAAGGTTCCAGCGGGCTCTGATCATGGCGGCGTTGTTATGGGAGTAAGTCGTCGAGCTCTCCACCTGGTCCTGATAGGTAGAGCTCAGTTCAAGATTTACCTTGGGCCAAAAATTGGATTTGCATACATCGATGTCGCTCTTTGCCGCACGGATGTCAGCACTTAGAGTGGCCAGTTTGGGATTGCACTGTTGGGCCGCTTCGATGACCTCATCCGCACTGGAAGGCGCCAGCAGACGAAAGTTGCCGGGCAGCTGTAATTTTTCGGGATAGCGGCCAACCACGCGATAGTAGTTGACTCTCGCGCTTTCGAGATCTCCGGCGATCCGGGCGCGGGACGATCGTGTCAGGGCAAGGCGCCCTTTGGTCTGCACAACATCCGCGCTGCTGCCGGCCCCGGCCCGCTGGCGCTCTTCGATATGGTCGAGGATGGTTTCATGGGTTTTGATATTTTGCTCGGTCAAGTCAAGAAGCCGTCGCTGGCGCCATACTTCAAGGTGCGCAATAACAGCGTCAAGGGCCAACGATTCGGCGTTGTCATAGACCCGATGGTTGATCGAGTCGAGCTTCGCGGTCTGTTTTTCCACCAGCCCGCGGGTCTCGCCGCCTTGATAGAGAGGCTGCACCAATGTGAGGGAGGCCTCGCTGCGGGGATCAAAGTCGTCCTCCGTTCCCTGGCTGCGGGTTGTTGCATCACTGTGGCTTTCGGTGCCATACCCGGCGCTGAGATCCACCCGCGGATAATGCCGCCCCTTTGTCTGCTTCAAATCCTTTTTCACCGCTTCCCGGTTTTGCTTCAGCTCCAACAGGCGGGGATTGTTTTCAAGTGTGGTCTGCACACTGAAATCGATGGGGGCGGCGTCTTTTGCATCCGGCGATGCTTCGGCTGCATAGAGGTTGGGGCAACTGCCGGCGAGAAAAAAAAGAATCAAACCGGCAACGGCCGGTCGGAACGTTATCTTTTTCAAAAATAAACCAAATCGTAAATCTGCTCTCATCATCGCGCTTATCCTTATTCAACGTCATCAGAGGTATCGGATGAACTTCGTTCGATAGCTTGATATCGGTAGATACCCAGGCTGACTTTAGAATCGGCACCCTAAAAAAATACCCCTTATTCAGGCAACATGTGCCGAACAAGGGGTACTGTATTTGTGATGGATCAACTTACATGATATCGATCTGCAAGCCGTGTTCGATTAAGTCGGTAAGGGTGCTGGCGCCGTCAAAGCTGTGATCGGCATTGATGCCGGTCAAGGTCACCACAGTAGACTCACCGCCATGGCTGATGGTCAGTTCCACATCCGCCCCGGAAACCGTGGCGGAGACATTTTGCCCGCCGTCCTGCAACAGGTCGTTGATATCGATGTCGTTGTCACCCTCGGCATCCAGCACGTCGGACAGCCGAATCACATCGGTAGCGACATCGAAATCGTTGATGGTATCGTTGCCTTCCCCGCCGTTTGCGCTGAACACAAAGGTGTCGCTGCCGTCGCCACCGCTCATGGTGTCATGATCCAATCCGCCGATGATCAAGTCGTCACCGTCGCCACCCACCAGAATGTCGTTTCCCGCCCCCCCGTCGATCGTGTCCGCTTCGGCGGTTCCGTCGATCAGATCGATGGCATCCGTTCCATTGAGTTCAATGGCGCCGCTGCCGTCTGCGAACACTTGCAAGGTCAGGTTGCCGCTGGAGGTGTCTCCGTCATTGTCAGACAGCGTGAACTCAATGTGCTCCTGGAAGTCCTCGGTCTGATCGCTGGGGCCATTGTATGTGTAACTGCCGGATTCCATGTTCACGGTAAGCTCGCCGCCCGCCGCAGTTGTGACCAACAATTGGCTGGTTCCATCAAAAAAAGTGTAACTCGTATTTCCACTGCCGGTCACATCGATGGTATCGTTGCCCGGATCGAAGGTGTAGGTATCACCGTCGATCTCCAGCGTCTGGATGTAGCCGCCGTCGGCGCCAAAACCAAAGTCGGCGCCGGCATCGGCCGACACGAGCTCGCCGGAAACAGAGGTGTTCACCGTGGAGTACAGGACCTCGCTCAACTGACTGAGATCCGAAACGATCGTAGCCGTGCCGTCCATGCCGGTTACACCGTTGTGGGCAATCGGGTTCATGGAATCCTGGGACACGCCGGTTCCCATTCCCAGGGCATAGGAGTTGATGCTGTTTTCATTGAGGAAATCGGTCCAAACGCCTTGCTCGTCCGTGTCGATCCCGAGTGTCGCATCACCAATTGTCGGTTCGCCGTCGGAAAGGAAATAGGAGACATTCTGCGCACCGTCAATAGATCCGTCCGACTCAAATGCACTCATGGCGGTTTCAAGGGCGGCATCGTAATTGGTCATACCACCGGCGGAAATGCTATTGAGCAAGCCCAGGGCCTCGGAGGCACTCATCCATTCGGTCCCAAGCGCATCGGAACCAGTGCTGAAAGTGACCAGTTGAACAACGACATTTCCGGCGTCATCATAGGCGTTGATGAGATCCTCGATGGCCTCCTTGGCCAGCGCAAGCCGGCTCTTGCCTGCCACGCCGGAAGGCGACCACATGCTTCCGGAGTTATCCAGTATAATGAGCAGGTTGGTACTGGCGTCTCCTGGCGCTGTTGCATTGATTGTATTGACACTGTCGGCGACCGGCATATCATCCTCGACATGAACGGTCAGCGTTCCGGTGGTGCTGGTGGTGCCGTCATCGGCCGTAACCCCGACGCCGAAGGAGTGGATATCTTCCACGCCATCGGCCGGATGGTCGATGGGCCCCTTGAGCTCGACGGTGTACGCGCCGTCATTGTCGATTGAGATTTCGATCACCGGGACGTCACCTGCGTAGCCGGTCAACGTTTGCGTCCCCTCGCCGTCCCAGACAATCGCTTGCCCGCCGGATGTGAGATCCTCCGCAGGCGCCGACAAGGTTACGTTCAACGCATCGCCATCGGCATCCTCTATGGACATGGTGCCGATGATGGTGGTCGAATCGGTTGTGTCAACGCTGCCGGCGTCATCGGCAATGCCGTCGGACAGGCCCTCTTCGGATAAAGAGATGTTGGCGTCTTCCAAAACCGGACCATCGTTGGTGCCGTTGATGGTGATGGTGATCTCGTGGGTTTGACCGTCGCTGGTCACCACGGTGTAGACCTCGGTCACGGTGTCGCCGTCACCCAGGTGCTGGACCGCGCCGTTGTCCACCGCGTAATTCCAGTTG
>JASFGJ010000237.1:0-6693 GCA_050123815.1 Desulfobacteraceae bacterium | reverse complement strand
CACGACCAGCCCGAAGCTTTCGTAGTGCGAAGGCACCACCAGCAGGTCGGCGGCGTTGTAATAATTTGGCAGGTTGTCGTGCTTGACGCGGCCGACGAACGACACTTGCGCCATAATGCCTAAATGCCTGGCCTGTTCGATCAATTCTAGAGTACCGGTCGATCGGGGGCCGTCTCCCCCAACCACCAGCAACTTGAGATCCGGCTGGCGTTTTTTCAATCGCGCCATGGCCGCCAGCAGAAGATCGAGTCCTTTCAGGGGGGCAAAACGCCCTACATAGAGAGCAACAAGATCGTCCTTGGCCAAACCGATGGCCGCACGGGCGGCCATCCGATCCAGGGGCTGGAACTGCTCCAGGTTGACGCCGCACGGAATGACAGAGATCTTCTCGGGCGGTGCATAATAGTCGAGCAGCAGATTGTCCAGCTCTTTGCGGGCCGGCACGACAATGCCGTCTGCCGAATGGACCAGTTTTCGTTCGTGGGCAATGCGGTGATCGGGTTCGATTTCCTCGCTGTCGGTTTTATTTTTAAGCACCCCCAGGGTATGAAATATGGTCAGGTGAGGACAGCCCCAGTGAGTCTGGGCCATCGCACCCACCACCCCCGATAGCCAGTAGTGGCTGTGAACCAGATCGTAGATCAATCCCTGTGAATGACGATACGCCTCCAGGGCGTCGAATACCTGCTGCAGATGGTTGGGCAATTGCTCTTTGGCGATGTCGCCGCTTTTTCCGTTCAGGTGAATCAGTCGCACTCCGGGGAAAAGCGTTATTTCCCGGCGATGGCCGGGAGCATAGGTAAAGATGTCGATGCGATGACCGGCGGCTCCCAGCCATCTGGCCAGTTCTCTAACATAAACGCTCATGCCCCCGGTGTTGAGGGTCCCTAAGGGCCCCATGGGGCTGGAGTGTATACTGAGCATAGCGATGCGCAGCGACGGGTGTGTGCTCATCAATTTGCCGACGGTCATGTGCCAATGTATCCTTTACTTCAGTTCGATACGGCTTCGATATAACGGAGTTTGAACGCCGCCGATTCGCTTTTTGTAGACTTCGCTGCCTTTTAGGAAATCATAGCGTCGACATCCGGCATCAATCCCTGTCTGGATACTGAACACCTTGCTGAGAATTCCCACACTTAACTCATGATATTGTGCATCATATCCGCTGTTGTAAAGGTAGCGCACACCATTATAGTCGAAACACAGAACGGTCGCAGCATCGATATCATCTATTTTTAACAGATACAGACGCAGCATGCCGTGCCCGGCCAGGGTATGAATCAGATCGCGGAAATAATCGGACATGGTCTGATCCATAAAGTCGGCTTTGTCCTCCCGGTTGAGCTGGAACAACCTTAAAAAGGCGTCGGTATCGGCTGCAAGCCCCCCCCTATCGGCAGTCATCTGGTAGGCATAGGGGCCGTGCACTTGCAGACGCCTGATTTTGCGGCGAACTTCATGGCGCTGCTTGCCACTGAGCTGCATCAGGTAATCATCCCAATGCGACGGCAGGTCCATCTCGTAGGTGACGTCATCCCGGCTCAATTGCAGCGTGACCTCACCGTTGGAAGCCAACGTATTCAATGCCTGCAGCGCAACGGCATCCGGGTGCAGGCTGCCGAGGTCCAATCGGCGGATGCCGCGTACCGCCAGGTGCCGGATGGCGGCAACCATGACCCGCACCCCTTGTCCCGGCGTTGCAATGATATCCTGGTAGTCACAGACATCGGGATTGCCGAGAAAATAGGCGGTGCCGCCTTCAAGGCAGAGCGGAACAATGCCCACCGGGTTGGTGTCGTCGGTCACCCGCAGCAGGTGGGGATCGCCTTTGCCGCCCAGGTGACGCCAGACGGTCCGGAGCCAAAACGGCAATACAAAAGGACAGTTCCACTGCAGGCGCAGGTGTGCATCCGACCAAAGGGTTTCCAGGTCGTCGAGGGTGATGACCGAAACGCTATCTGTTGCTGTATGTTTCAGGCCGCGGACCTCCAGGGGCGTACTTGTGCCGGTTCGTTTTCAGTGCACCCAAACTCCGCCGCTTCTTTATCACAAGCCGGGACATGATCAAAACACCTATCCCGATAGTGGGCGGAATCTCGATGCGGGATGGGTGGCTTCACTCTATCGTTGCAATAGCCGGAGGGCTCCAGAGCCTCCCGCTAAAGCCCAGCGGGACAAGAAGGCGCCGGTCGAAGATCCCGCCAACGGCGGGAATCTGGAGTCCTCCGGCTATTGCAACATTAGTTCTGAAGGTGCCAGCGGGTACCATCGGGGGTGTCCTCAACCTGCACATTGGCCTTTTCGAGGCTGTTGCGTATCAGATCCGCCGCTTCCCAATTTTTCTGCTCCCGAAACCTTCTGCGCAGCTCCAGCATGATCTCCACCATGGGCACGATGCTTGCCTCGTAGCTTCTGGGCCGGGCCGCCATGTGCTGGCCGAACTGTGTCAGAAGTTCGCGCAACACTTCTCTGGCCGCGCCCATACCGCCCTCTTCTTCGATCAGCTCCCGTACGTTCCAGATATGGCGCTCCAGTTCCAGCAGGGTGTGCGTGGCCTGCTCGGCCCGGCCCTGCCGCAGGGATTCGAGGATGTGGTGCTCAAGTTGGTGCAGCACAGTCCAGTGGGCGTCATCGGCCGTCGCTGACGGAGGCGGTTGCGGCTCCTGCGGTTGGGCGCCTCCGGCGACTGCCGCACCCTCGATCGCGCTTGGATCGAGTCGCTCCAGCGGTATTGCATCGCTTTTCTTAAAGACCCGCTCCCGACCGTTGTAGCGAAGCGTCACATTGCCCATGCCTTGAATAACGGCCGATCGCCGGTGTAGATCGATGATCAAGACCGTATGCTCGTCCAGCCCCAGAATCGGCGTCGCATCGGGCAGCAGCGCTTCGAGCTGCATCAGTCTCGGCCGCCCCATAAAGCAATAGCGCGTATCGTGATTCCCCCCTTCGGCGTTGTTCCAGTGGGGCACCACCACCAGGTTGAGGCCGAAGTGGCCCAGGATGTCCAATCCGTCCACCCAGTGAGCCGGTTGACCGACCTTGTAAATTTCATACACCGGCAGCGTCAGCCGACCGACGGTAAGCGCCGCGGCGCTGGCGGTCACCAGACAAGCGCCGGCCTCGATGCGCTGGGTGATCAGCCGCGGAATGGGGCTGGCTTGCAACTGCGTCAGCGCATAGGTCGGGCTACCCGGGCCGATCAGCATGTAGTCCGCTTGGCGCAGTGCGTGAAACGTTTGCTGGACGGCAGGTGTATCCAGATCCCGTAAGGATTTGTAAGAAGCCACTTGCAACACGTGCTGAACGCGCTCTTTAAAATACTGCACAGCCTTACGGCCGATATGGTCCACGTTGAGCTGAAACCCGGCGGGTGTATCCAGAAAAACCGCCCTGGCATCAGAGCCGCAACGGCGCAGCAACTGCTTGTGAACCTCGACCATGGTGCCCGTCAGCTCTCCCGACCCCATCAGTGCAATGATCCCTGGTTTTTTCACATCATCCATAACGTGTATCGGTTTTGCGGTTCAAAAAGGCTCCCTTCCATTGTTCGGCAGACTTGCCGCCGATTCAATTTCAGAATCGCCGCAAGGCGGCGAGTCCGGCGCTTTCGATGAATCGGCAGCGGATCACAATTCAAACGGGGTGCCCGGTTCGTATTGGCGGACGCTGTGCCGGCGGTAGATTGTGACGGTTCCGCGTCCATAGACGTTCCATCGGTGCTGTGGCCCGTCATCGATCATGCCGGTCTGTTCATCTATACCGATTATGGTAAGTCCGGGCAAATCCTTTTGCAAATCGGCGATCCACTTGCGGCCGGAAGTGTCGTGATGGGGAACGAGGCAGCAGTTCGGCACAAATCCAAGACCCTGGATCACTTGGCGACGATACGGATCGTACAGCTTCTCGCAAAGCACCATGGCGCCGGCACTGCTGCCGGCCACGACGGCGCCGCGTGCATGTGCGGCCTTGATGGCCCTCCAGGCGGCGCTGCCGTCCAGAGTTTGCGCCAGATAGCCGGGAAAGCCGCCCAAAAGGTAGATCAAGTCCGATGCGGTGATGGCTTTGACCAGCTCCGGGTCGGCGGCGGACAGTGAATCGATCAACGGCAAAACCTCTACCCCTCTGCCTCCCAGTGATGAAAACCAGCGCCGTCCGTTTTCCCCGGCCCGCGGATGATTTCGGTCCGGCACCGCAGCCGTGGGCACGATGGCCACGCGCGCCCGGTCGCCGCCGGCCAGGGCTAAACTTCGCCGATCCGATTGCGCCATCTGTCCGCCAAACTCCGCCCCGCCCTGCAGAACGATATACCCCATTCCCACTATTCCCCTATCCTGTTTTTTGAAGGCATTGCCATTTTAAAAATCCCAAAGTCCTGCTTATGTAAGGAAATAAGCGTTGATCGAGGCTTGTCAAATCCAATCATGTTGAGGTAAGGCTTATTTATTGACAGGGAACGAAATTTGCAGCCATACTTGGTCCAAGGATTGCTATGAAGTTCCTATCGATAAATGCCTCAAGGATTTTGGGCTGTACGTGGATAGCACAAGGAATACTAGCTGTCAGCTGGTTGGCTGCATTTTTGTGCTCGCCGGGCCCTGCACAGGGCAGCGCATCTGCTCAGGAGAGTATTCGAATCGCAGCCATTTTTGCCTCCAGCGGCCAGGCCGCGGCCGCCGATGTATCATCCCTGCAGGGTGTGCGCTGGGCCGTGAGCGAAATCAACGCCGCGGGCGGTGTGCTGGGCCGCCCCTTGGAGGTGATCGAGCTCGACAACCGCAGTATCCCCATCGGCGCCAAGGTTGCCGCTGAACAGGCGGAAGCCTCTTTTGCGACGGCCATCATCGGTCCGGGCTTCAGCTCGCATGCCCTGGCAGCTGCCCGCGTGGCCCAAGCCAAATCCATCCCCATGATTTCAAATGCCGCAACCAATCCCAAACTGACTCGCATCGGCAGCTACATCTTTCGCGTCTGTTTCAGCGACGACCAACAAGCCCGCGTCATGGGCCGGTTTGCCTATGAAACCCTCAACCATCGCCACGTGCTGACCATGGTCGACATCTCCAGCGATTACAGTCTGGGGCTGGTGGAGATGTTTGAGGAGGCGTTTTTGCAGCAGGGCGGCATCATCTTGGCCAGAACCACATACAAAGCGCGCCAGTCGAATTTTCGCGATCTGGTAAAGCAGGCCTCGAACGCGGATCCGGATGCGGTGTTTATCGGTGGCCATTACGAAAGCGCCCGAATCATCCTGGAAGCTGAACATTTCGGCCTGAAGGCCGTCCCGTTGGGGGGTGATGGCTGGGACAATCCCAACTTTTATAATTTAGGCGGCAACAAAATCAAACAAGGGTATTATTCCACACACTGGCATGAAGCCGTCGATACGGAACCTTCAAAAGCGTTTGTAAAACGATATCGCAAGGATGACATGCTGTTGGCACCGACCGCATTGGCCTATGATGCGGTCAAACTGCTGGCCGACGCCATCGAGCGTGCCGCCTCGACAGAGCGGTCCGCAATTCGGGACGCGCTGGCGAATACCAAACAATTCAGGGGCGTCACCGGCACGCTGGCGTTCAACCAGCATGGCGATCCGATCAAAACGATCATTATTATGAAAATCTCAGATGGTCGTCCATATTTTCTGAAGCAAGTGAGACCACAACATTGAAAGATACCTAATATGACAAAGACAAATCCATTGATCGTCATCATCACATTTTTGCTGATGACGGCACTGGCTGCCGTGAGCCCACACAAAGCAGTGGCCTCGTCAGAACAATCTGTAGAGATAGCCGTGATCGTGGCCCGCAGCGGCAAGGCCGAAGCATACGGCCGGTCTGCGGTTCAGGGGGCGCAACTGGCCGCAGACGAAATCAACCAGGTCGGGGGCGTACTCAACCACCGAATCAAACTGGTGGTGCTGGACAATCAAAGCAGCCCGCTGCACGCTCGCAAAGCGGCGCTCACAGCTGTCTCCCGCAAGGTTATCGGTGTCGTCGGTGCGGTATGGAGCACCCACTCCCTGGCGGCGGCGCCGGTCCTGCAAAAAAATCAGATCCCAATGATCAGCCCCGGCTCGACGGCACCGGAAGTAACGCGGATCGGCGATTTTATTTTTCGAACCTGTTATACGGATGAATTTCAGGGTGAATTGCTGGCGGACTTTGCCTATAAGGCCATCGGAAACCGGCGTGCGGCGGTTTTAACGAACATCAGCGAGACCTACAGCCAGATTCTGGCAAAATACTTCACCGCTAATTTTACAAACAACGGTGGAAAGGTGGTCTATGAAAAGGGTTATATGGGCAGCGCCATCGATTTTTATTCGGTATTGAATCCGCTCAGAAAGCTGAAACCGGATGTGGTATTTATCCCCGGCTATACGCGTGACAGCGGCTTGATCATCAAGCAGGCCCGAACCATGCACATCGATGCCGTATTTTTAGGCGGTGATGCCTGGGAAACATCCGTGACGGATGTTGCCCGTGGGGCGCTGCAGGGCAGTTTTTTTTCCACCCATTGGCATCCCAAAGTTCTTTATCGACGAAGCACCGTGTTTATCTCCAGGTTCAAAACTGTTTTTGGCGACGCGCCAATCTCCGCTTATGCGCCGCTGGCATACGACGCGATGTGGTTGTTTGCAGACGCCATCACGCGGGCCAAATCCCTGGACAAGATAAAAATCCG
>JASFGJ010000236.1:0-6694 GCA_050123815.1 Desulfobacteraceae bacterium | reverse complement strand
GACTGCACCCATGCAACCAACAAGGGCATCCCCAAATCAGAGGTAACAGCGGGTTTGGGAAAAATGATGGCCGACAAAATTCTGGAGCTGCTGAAGAAAATCGATCGCAGAGACCTGATGCTGGTGGGCGGCGCATCCGAAAATCAGATGATGGTCCACTACCTCAACCAGGCGATCGAAGGGTTGATGATTCCGCAACAGGCCCCTTACTTTGAAGCCCTGGGAGCGGCGCTATGGGCCCTGGAAAACACGCCAAAGCAGTACCCGGGGCTTGAGCATCTGATCATCTCCAAAGCACGGCGCTTCAACGGGTTGCCGCCGCTGCCCGCTGCCGAGTCTTCGGTGGAGTTCAAGAGCATGCAGCAAGCCACCATAGAAAGCGGTGACGTCTGTCTGCTGGGTTTGGATGTGGGCTCAACGACAACAAAAGCCGTACTCGTGCGGACGTCTGACGACGCATCTTTGGCATCGGTCTATTTGAGAACAAACGGCGACCCTGTCGCTGCCGCACGCAGCTGCTATACCGAAATCCACAGACAGGTGCAGCGCTATCTCGATCCGGAAAAGATCACTATCGTCGGTCTGGGGGTCTGCGGCTCCGGTCGTCATATCGCCGGTCTGCATGCCATGAGCCCGGCCATCATCAACGAAATCACAGCCCACGCCACAGCAGCGATCTACTATGATCCACATGTCGATACGATCATCGAGATCGGCGGTCAAGACGCCAAGTACACGCATATCACCAACGCCGTGCCCACCGATTATGCCATGAACGAAGCCTGTTCAGCGGGCACCGGCTCCTTTCTGGAAGAGTCGGCCCTTGAATCTTTGGGGATTGCAATGGATCAAATCGCAAATGTTGCGATCCGGGCAACCTGCCCCCCCAACTTCAATGACCAGTGCTCCGCGTTTATTGCCTCGGACATCAAAAATGCCATCCACGACGGTATTGCCGTGGAGGACATTATTGCCGGCCTGGTCTACTCCGTATGCATGAACTATATCAACCGCGTCAAAGGCAATCGCCCGGTGGGAAACAAGGTTTTTATGCAAGGCGGCGTGTGCTACAACCGGGCCGTTCCGCTGGCCATGGCCGCACTGACCGGCAAGCCGATCATCGTGCCGCCCGAACCAGGTTTGATGGGCGCCTTCGGTGTGGCGCTGGAAGTCAAAAAGCGGATTGCCAACGGCATGCTCGGTGAGCAGCACTATGATTTGGCAACACTGGCCCAGCGGCGGATTTCCTATGGGAGTCCGTTCATATGCAACGGCGGAAAGCAGGCTTGTGACCGACGCTGCAAAATCGCACGCATCAAAATAGACGGCCGGACCTACCCTTTCGGGGGAGCCTGCAGCCGCTTCGAAAATTTTCGACAGGGCCGCAAACTGGACACCAAAGGACTCGATCTGGTGCGCACCCGCGAGCAGCTGGTCTTCGATGCCTACACCCCGGCCCCCATCGATTGCGAATCGCCGGAATATAAAGGCCGCATTGGAATCAACCGCAGTTTTCTGGTTCATACCTACTATCCGCTCTACGCCAATTTCTTCCACCAACTGGGTCTCAACCCGATCGTGCCGGACACGTCGGCCCAAAGCGGCATCGATCAACGAAATGCGCCCTTTTGCTTTCCTGTCGAGCTGTCCCATGGTTATTTCCACCAACTCATCAATGACCAGGGGCCGCTTCAATACATCTTTTTACCGCACGTCAAATCGGTTCCCAACCTGGATGGCGCAAAAAGTTCCCAGCTATGTCCGCTGGCTCAGGCCGAGCCGTTCTATCTTCGGACCACTTTCCGCAGCCGGCTCAAATCCCTCGAGGCAGACGGCACGCGTATTTTTTCGCCGACCGTTCAACTCAAAGAAGGCCTGGAGCACGGGCGCAAACCTTTGCTGGACACGGCTGTGGAAATTGGCGTATCCCGTAAACGTGCAAAACGAGCCTACGCCCGGTCCCTGGCATCCATGGAAGCCTGCCAAAAGGAAATGGTGGCCCTTGGCCGCAAAGCACTCGCCCAATTGGAACAACACCCGGACCGAATGGCTGTTGTGCTGTTTGCACGCCCGTACAACGGCTATGCCTCCGAAGCCCATATGGGGATCCCCCACAAGTTCGCATCCCGGGGCGTCATGGTGCTCCCCATAGATTTTCTCGACTTTTCCGGCTTTGAATCGAAGCGATTCATGTATTGGGGCATGGGCCAACGCATCATGATGGCAGCCCGAAAAGTTCAGTCCCACCCCCAGTTGTTTGGTGCCTACATCACCAATTTCTCCTGTGGACCGGACTCTTTCCTGCTGGGGTACTTCCGCGATCTGATGGGCCGTAAACCCTCTCTGACGCTGGAACTCGACAGCCATACCGCAGATGCCGGGTTGGAAACCCGCATCGACGCCTTTCTGGATATCATCGCCGCCTATCGAAAAAGTACGGCCTCGCACAGCGCCCGAAACAGAACTTCGACATATCGACCGGCGCGCACCGTTGTGCAAAACAAATCGCTGGTGGTCAGGACCTCTGACGGAGATCTTCTGCCGATAGAGGATCCCAAAGTCACCTTTCTGATGCCGTCAATGGGAGAACTCGGATCCCGGGCTTTGGCGGCTGCCATGCGCGGCGTGGGCTTCAATGCCAAAGCCCACCGGCCCAGCGACGAATCGATTTTGAATATCGGCCGGGGCAACACCTCCTGCAAAGAGTGCCTGCCTCTGATACTCACCACCGGCACCTTGCTGGACTACATCCAGCACCATCGGCAGCCCGGTGAAATCATCGTCTACTTCATGCCCAACGGCTCAGGCCCCTGCCGCTTCGGGCAGTACCATGTCTTCATGGAAGATCTCATTAAAAAACGCCGGATTCCCGATACGGCCGTCTACACGCTCTCTTCGGACAGCAGCTATGACGGAGCGCCAAACGGAACCCAGCGCAGGATGTGGTGGGGTATTGTGATATCCGATCTATTTGAAGACATGCGGGCAATGCTGCTGGCCAATGCCGGGGACAGCGAAACGGCCATGGAGCTCTTTCACGAGCAGTACGATCAGGTGCTCGCCTGCCTGGAACATGGAAACCAGGATCAATTGGCGCTGCAACTGAGCAAATCCGCGTCGCTGATGCGCCGCATCCCGCTCAAGCAGCCGGCAAGCGATGTGCCGGTGATTGCCATGACCGGTGAAATCTTTGTCCGACGCGATGGATTGTCACGCCGCTATCTGACGGAACACCTGGCTAAAAGAGGCTTCGCTGTCCGTTGCGCCCCGGTGGCGGAATGGATTCACTACACAGACTATACCATCCGAAAGAAATATTCGGACCATCCCCGCAAACGGCTGAACGAAAAGTTGTCGGCGTTGATCCGACGACGCATTCTCAAAAAGGACGAGCAGTGGATCAAGGGGTTGCTGCAGCCGTCCGGATTAATCCATTGCGAGCCGATACGAATCGAAGAGCTGATCGACACCGCCAGGCCCTATATATCTCCTTATCTGGGAGGCGAGGCGATTCTAACTGTCGGAAGTTCTTTAAGGGAGGTCGTATCGGAAGTTTGTGGTGTTATCGCCATCGGACCCTTTGGCTGCATGCCCAACCGGATAGCTGAAGCGATCCTTAATGAGGTTATGCATCGAGAAGACAAACTGGCCAGCGAGCCTGCCAATCCACGCCTGCCGGTCATCCTGTCCGATGTCGATGACCTGCCGTTTCTGGCCATCGAAAGCGACGGCTCGCCGTTCCCCCAATTGATCCATGCAAAACTGGAGGCATTCTGCCTGCGTGCTCGCCGGCTGCATCAGCGCATGCAACACAGCCTCAACGCCAACTGATTTTTACCGCCTGAGGGGCCCAGATCCGGCGTTGCCAAGGATTTGCAGTAGGATGACTACGGCTGCATCCTTGGCGCCTTGGCTCTGGACCCCTCAGGCGGTAAAAATGATTTCACCTGAGGGGCCCAGATCCGGCGTTGCCAAGGATTTGCAGTAGGATGACTACGGCTTCACTGCCGGCGCCTTCCTGTCCCGCTGGGCTTTTGCGGGAGGCTCTGGACCCCTCAGGCGGTAAAAATGATTTCGGGTCAATCCTGTTTTTTTCTGCGGTCGACACCGCTGCGACGATCCGGATATTTCGACAGTGTTACCACCACCCCGCTGCGGGCGTCCTTGCGTCGATCTTGCTTGTTATGGCGTTTCTCTTTGGACGATTTCTTTTTGCGTGACGACCGCGGTGGATTATCCCTTTTATTCTGGTTGTTTAAAACCGGGGGAATGGCCCCGACAATGATGTCCACCATGGAATTCACCTCCTGAGGATTGTATCGGTCCGATCTTTAAAAAACTTTAGGGTGCAGACAATGACAGAATATGTTAGAAAATCTGATATATAACCAATCATAGAGATTGAGATGTCACTCAGAACGAGTATTCTCGGCGCATCATACTTAAGACTGATAGAAACTCACCTGCTGCCTTACATTGTAAAACGGGGCATCACCGCTAATCAGGTAACCTTGTGGGGAGCGGCCCTGGCGGTTTTGGTTCCGGTGGCTTTCTGGTTCAAGCCGTCCCTGGGACTCTTGCTGATCATCCTGTCCGGAATTGCTGACTCACTCGATGGATTGGTCGCACGCAAGATGAACCAGGTCAGCGAACTCGGCACATTTATCGACTCAAGCCTGGACCGGGTTTCCGACTTTTTTTATCTGCTTGGGATCTGGAGTATGTTCTGGCGGATCCCCGGTCGCGGCTTGTCAACGCTGGTGCTGATGGTCGCGCTGCTGCTGACCGTTCTGATCAGCTACACCAAGGCACGGGCAGAAGGGTTGGGAATCCAATGCCGGGTCGGTTTCATGGATCGCGGGCTTCGCGTCGTGTATTTGATCGTATGGTGTGGTTTCATTGTTTTCGTACCGTTGCAGATTCAGATTACCCTATGGGCTGGTCTGATACTCTATTGCGGATTGACCTTTTTTACGGTGCTGCAGCGTATTTTCCATGTGCGTGACCAGTGCCGCAAGACCGACAGTGCATCGTTGACAGAAAGAGAATAAACTGAGATGTATGACAGATTTAGATTTAAGGAGATCTGCCCGTAATGCATACCATTCGGATTGTGATCGTCGGTGTCGGCAATTGCGCAAGCGCGCTGGTGCAGGGGTTGCAATATTACAGAGATATAACCGCCGATGACCAGATCGGACTGATGCACTGGGATATAGGGGGATATTCACCTCGCGCGATACGCGTAGTGGCGGCATTCGATATTGATCGGCGAAAAGTCGGTACCGATCTCCACCAGGCTATTCTGGCACCGCCGAACTGCACCACGCGCTTTTGCCAGCAGCTGCCCCCCACCGATGTGACGGTGCAGATGGGATGCATTCTGGATGGTGTGTCGGATCACATGCAAGAGTATGATCCGAAACGGACATTCCTTCCCGCCCGGCAGCCGCAGCCCGATAAAAGCGAGGTCGTGCGTCAACTGAAAGCCTCCGGTGCCGAAGTGCTGCTCAACTATCTACCGGTGGGCTCGGAGGCGGCGACGCGATTTTATGCAGAATGTGCCCTGGAGGCGGGTGTGGCGTTTATCAATAACATTCCGGTCTTCATCGCCAGCGCTCCCGAATGGGCCGACCGCTTCGCCCAACGCAAGATCCCACTCATCGGCGACGATATCAAATCGCAGCTCGGCGCCACGATTACCCATCGCGTGCTCACCGATCTGTTCAAAAAACGCGGTGTAAAACTCAAACGCACTTATCAGCTGAACACCGGCGGCAATACGGACTTTCTCAATATGCTCAACCGCAGCCGTTTGTCGTCGAAGAAAAAATCGAAAACCGAAGCCGTTCAGTCCGTTGCCTCGCAACGTCTGGAGAATGAAAACATCCACATCGGTCCAAGCGACTACGTTGCCTGGCAAAAGGACAACAAGGTCTGTTTTATCCGCATGGAAGGCCGGCTCTTCGGCAATGTGCCCATGGAACTGGAACTGCGACTTTCGGTGGAAGATTCTCCCAATTCGGCCGGCGTGGCCATTGACGCGATCCGTTGCGCCAAACTGGCGTTGGATCGGGGGATCGGCGGTGTGCTGGAAGCGCCATCCGCCTATTTCTGCAAGCATCCACCCCGGCAATTCAGCGATGACGAAGCCTACACGCGAATCGAAACCTTCATACGCGAACTTACTGATTGATGAACTCGCTTAAAGGCAGTGATCGGTAACTGATCACTGATCACCAGTCACCGGTCACCGACCACCGATCAAGTCAGGAACTTCTCTCAGCGATGATAAATCGCACCTCGATGACATCCTTATAATCATCGGCGATTTTCAACGAGGCGGGCTCCAGAGCCAGATCAACCTTGATCCGTCCACTGGTCTTTAGATTTTCCAAATGAATCTTTTCGGTGTAGATTGTCGTAATGCCGTCCAGTATCCGTCCGGCGCCGACGACCTTGGTTTTGTCCGGCCTCAACTGCACACTCTTGAGCACGAGCCCTGAGGCCAGTGATCCAACCCAATCGACCTGAATCGGCAGCACCTTGGCTACCGGCAAATCCAGCGAAACTTTAATCTCGGAGGGCTCGATCCGGTTCAACCGCACGCCCGGTGGAATGGCGATGTTGTCGCTGGTGATGGTAAAGCTGTTCACACCGTTGACGGCATTGCTTAGATCCAGGGTGACCCGAA
>JASFGJ010000235.1:0-6702 GCA_050123815.1 Desulfobacteraceae bacterium | reverse complement strand
TGCCGATCAGCCGATGCAGTACGGCAAGACGTTGCGATATAAGCGGTGATGCGAAAAAAAATTTATCGTGCTGCATAGGGCGTGCGGGTTGTTGATCCAGACCCAGCATGGCATGCAACGGCGGATTCGATGGTTTGTGCGTATGTGTGTTTGAAATCACCTGTTTGGTCCCATGCCGTTTCTATCGGTTTAACATCACGTGTGGCCGCATATGTCTGATTAAGTATACGGCCGGATTCTTTTGTGAACGGCCCAAGGGGCTGATTGAGCTCAAAAGGCATGTATATCAGCCACAGCAGCCGGAAGGTCCGTATGCCGTAAAAAAAATGCAAGCTCCATGCCAGTCGTTTTGGGCAGTAGCTGTATGCAGCGGTTGGAGCGATCGATGACGGATCTGCTTGATCTTTTTGCTATGCTCCATTATAACCGGCCATACTTGGAGTGAATCACATTCATCTTTCCATTGTGCCGCTTAAGGCCTCAAACATAATACGGCTTGGAGATAACAATGGACAACTACCGTATACTTTTCGTGGATGATGACAAAGACATCCTGATGATGGTGGAACAGTACCTGAACATGCAGGGGTACAACATTACCACGGTAAACAGCGGCTTAAAGGCCCTTGATTTCGTCAAGCAGCAGGATGTCCACATCATTTTTACCGATTATAAAATGCCCGAGTTCAACGGACTTGAGCTGCTTGCGGCGGTCAAACAATACAATTCCGAGATTGAGGTCATTATTGTCACCGGATACGGTTCCATGGAGTCGGCGGTTCAGGCGATGAAATTCGGAAGCTATGACTATCTTCAAAAACCGTTTAAGCTCGACCACTTAAAGCTGATTATCGATCGCATTATTGAAGAGAAAAAGATCGAGAACAAGGCGGCTCTGATCCGCAAGCGCGCCAAAGATCGTTATAAATATGAGGGGTTGATTGGCATCAGCGCCAGAATGCAGCAAGTGTATGAGCTGATCGATACCGTGGTCCAGCACAGCCTGATGGTGTTGATTCAGGGCGAGAGCGGCACCGGCAAGGAACTGGCGGCACGCACCATCCATGCAAAAGGCGATCGCAGCGAAATGCCGTTTGTACCGGTCAATTGCGGCAGCATCACCGAAGGCGTGGCCGAAGCGGACATGGTGGAGCATGTCACATCCTTGATGAAAAAGGTTGATGGCGGGACCATCTACCTGGACGAAATCGCCGAGTTGCTACCGTCACTGCGTTTGAGCATCCTGCAGGCTCTGGAAACCGAGCAGGCCAACAAAGGCCTCAGCGCACGGGTGATTGCGGCCACCAGCAAGGAGCTCAAGGAGGTTATTGACAGCGGCGCTCTGAAAAAAGATCTCTTCGATCTGCTCAACGCCGTGGTCATCAGCATGCCGCCGCTGCGCGAGCGCCGGGAAGACATCTGCCTGCTGATTCACCATTTCATCTATCAAATTTGCACCAAACAGAATAAACGCATCATCAGCCTGACGCCTGAAGCGCTGGATGTTTTAATGCGTTACCATTGGCCCGGCAACCTGATCCAGCTGCAAAACGTCATCGAACGAGCGCTTGCCCTGGGAGTTGAAGATGTGATTACGTCAGAGGAGTTGCCGGCGGAAATACAAACCTTCAGTGAGATATCCAAGCTCACCTGACGGCTTGTTGGGATAATCAAAATCCATATCCCAACATACGGATGCACCAGACGCTTATTTTTCGCGCCGGTGATCCTTGCCGCTGAACGCAGCAATAATCGGTCGATCATGCCCGATATCCTTCTGATACAGCCCCCGATTCACGATTTTTATCTGACAGCAAAGCGCACCCTCCCGTATGGTTTGGCGTCAATTGCCGCTAGCCTTCGGAAGGCCGGTTTGTCTGTTGAGATCCTGGATGCTTTAGCCACTCCAAAAAGCCGGATCATCGCCTGGCCCGGCGAGATGGCTTATTTGGAACCGTTCTTTGGCCGCAGCGATCGATCTCCCTTTGGATTGTTTCACACATTCCGCCATTTTGGGTACAGTTTGGAGCATATCGCCAATCAGGCGCGTCGCTCCGGCGCATTCCTGATCGGCATCTCCTCGCTCTTTAGCGCATACAGCGCGGTGGCTCTGGAAACAGCCTCGATTGTCAAGCGGACCTGCCCCCAGGCATTTGTCGTTCTTGGCGGTCATCACCCGACAGCGATGCCCGAGCAGGTCATGCAACACCCTGCTGTGGATTTCGTCCTGCGTGGCGATGGAGAGATTGGATTGCCGCTTCTGGCCAGGGCCTTGCAACAGGCGCTGCCCCTTGATGGGATCCCGGGGCTGGTTCAACGTTGCGACGACGGTACGTTTTCCATTCGGCCGCCGGCTGTTGCGGACGACTTGGATCGGTTGCCGCAGCCGGCGCTGGATTTGATCCGCTGGTCTCATTATCAGCGCGCCGGGCAGGCCGGCTTTGCATTGAGCGCCGGCCGCGGCTGCCCGCTGAAGTGCAGCTACTGTTCCGTCAACACCAATACCTATCACGGCTTTCGACTTCGCGGCGTGGAGCGTATCGTCGCCGAACTCGCATCGGTGAACAAACGCCATCGGCTCGGATTTGTCGATTTCGAGGATGAGCATTTGTGTGCCGACAGGGATTGGTTTTCCCATCTGCTGACCGCCATCCGGAATCGGTTCGGGCAGCGGCCTTTTGAACTGCGGGCCATGAACGGTTTGTTCGCCCCCGCATTATCCAGGCGAATTATCCAGCAGATGCAGCAAAGCGGCTTCAAAACACTCAACCTGGCGTTGATTACGACCTGCGCATTGCAGCTCAAGCGATTCCGTCGTCCGAATATCACCGCGGCACTGGACCGCGTCCTGTCCGACAGCATGCGATCCGGACTCAACTGTGTCGTCTATATCATCGTGGCCGGTCCCGGTCAGAGACCCGAGCAGAGCGTAGACGATCTGATCCACCTGGCTCAGCGGCGGGTGTTGGCCGGCGTCTCGATTTTCTACCCCTCTCCGGGAAGCGATGATTACGAATGGTGTCGGGGGCGTCACATGCTGCCGGACCAATTGTCCCTGCTGCGGGCTACCGCCATGCCGTTGGAGGATCATACATCGCGTCTTGCGGCGGTGACCTTGCTGCGGCTGGGGCGAGTGCTCAACTTCATGAAATTGTTGATCGATCAGGGCAACGGGATTCCACAACCGGGCGCGCCCGAAAAGCTTACCAAGCTGCCGGAGTCTCGGTTGGAAATAGGCCGGATGCTGCTGGCCGGTTTTTTAAACGATGGTCTGATTCGTGGCGTTGACAGCGATGGCAAACTTTACGCCCATCTCACCGATTCCAAATTGTGCATGATGTTTCTGGAGCGCTTGAGGCGTGTGAAGTTAATGGGATCGCGGGTTGTCTGATTTTAAGTATTGATCCAAGATATCCGGCGCAAAATTTAGGTGGGCGAACAGGCGCTGCTCAAGCAGTTTTGTCTGTTCCCACAGCTGTTTGAGCAGCTCCTGGCGGGCTTTGGTTTTGGCATAGCGGTGCAAAATATAGGTCATGCGTTCATCCAGCAGGACTACCTTGTCGTGCAGCACGCGCTTGTCGGCATAGTTGACCACTTCGGCTTCGTCGGGTGATGCTGCGGCAAAGTAATGATCCAGCATGACATGCTGGCGAACGATTTCACCCACTTCGGGATACCCCAGCTCCGCGAGATATTGTCCACCGGTCTGGGCATGGTTTTCACCGGTTTTGAAGCTGCGCGGCTTGGTAATGTCGTGCAGCAGCGCAGACGCCAGGACCAATTTACGATTGACATCGATTCCGGCGGCAATCAGACCGTCGGTCAACACCAAAGCGACCCGGCAGACCAGTTTGGAATGGTCCCGTATATGGTCCGGCATATCGATCCTGCTCAACAGGTGCAGGCACTGTTCTTTCTGCGGGATAAGCAAGTGGTTCTCTCCATTTTTCGGTTGAGCCTGTTGGCCAGTTGGGCCGGTTTAGTCGGTTTTGCCGGTTACGTCGGTTGGGCCGGTTGGCCGGTTTCGCCGGAAAAAAGGTCTTGACCGGATCGATGTCCTTCAACTGACTAAATCGGCTGAACCGTCGACCGGTTCTATCGTTTTACCTGCCTCAATCAGTGGCCTGAGCAGCAAAAAGTCAAACGCGGATGAAATATTAAAAATGGCCCCAAATCCTTGAACCGGCTCAACCGGCTCAACCGGCAAACCGGTTCACCTGCAAAGGAAACAAAACCAGCTGAACCTGTATGGCTGGTTTTTTTTGCTATTTATAACTGACGCGTGATGCGATTCACAAGGACTATTTGATTTGACACTGTCAGGTGTTTTCCTTATCATTTCTGCCATAGGGCAATATTTTCCTTTTTTCGACAAGCAAAAAAAAACGGGTTCATTTTTTTCGACAAGCAAAAAAATCGGGTTCATTGGTTAATACCACCGGTGAACTGCGGAAAAGTGGGCATATGAACATTCCTGAGGGTTTGAACCTAAACTATCTGGATGAGCAGTATCAACGTTATAAATCGGATCCACAATCGGTCGACCGCGAATGGCGTGTTTTTTTCTACGGTTTCGAGATCGCTGAACAGCGAGGGGGGCCGGCGCCGGAGGGTGCTGATGGATCTCAGAGCATGCAGGTGGCCCAGCTGATTCAGCGATATCGCGAGCTTGGCCATTTGCTGGCCTGTCTGGACCCGCTGAGTGCCTGCCCGACGGCGCACCCGCTTTTGGCGCTTGAAAATTTCGGCCTTGGCGGCGATGATCTTGCCAAACGTTTCGCTGTACCGCAATTTGCCTTTGCCCCCGAATGCACACTTCAGGAAATTCTCGAGATATTGAAACAGACCTATTGCCGGTCCACCGGTGTGGAGTACATGCACTTGCAGGATCCGGATGAGAGGCGCTGGCTGCAGGATCGGATGGAACCGGTTCGAAATCGGCTCCAGCCGGATGCTGTGACGCAAAAACGCATTCTGGACAAACTCGTCCAGGCCGCCGCACTGGAGCGGTTTCTCAACAAAAAGTATCAGGCCGTAACCCGGTTCTCGCTTGAGGGCGGCGATGCTCTGATACCCATGCTGGACGCGCTCTTTATCCGGCTGCGGCAACTTGGAACACAGGAGGTGATTCTGGGGATGGCCCACCGCGGCAGGCTCAATGTCCAGGCCAGTTTGCTGCAACGGCCCGTGGAAGAGATTTTTGCCGAATTTGAGACCTGCTATGACGCCGACCAACTGATCGGCGACGGAGATGTCAAGTATCATAACGGCTATCTGGCCGATATCGATCTGCCGCAGGATGGCTCTTTGCGCGCTTTTCTGGTCAACAACCCCAGCCATCTGGAAGCCGTGGATCCCGTAGTGCAAGGGGTGGTGCGGGCGCGCCAGGAGCTGCATGGCGACAGCGATCGCCGGCGGGTCGTGCCGCTGCTGCTGCATGGCGATGCGGCTTTTGCCGGCCAGGGCATTGTGGCCGAGACCCTGAACATGAGTCAGTTGGAGGGGTACACCACCGGTGGAACCATTCATGTGGTGATTAACAACCAGATCGGCTACACCACGCTGCCTGACGATGCGCGATCCACGCGCTATTCCACCGATGTGGCCAAGATGCTGATGGTCCCCGTTTTCCACGTCCACGGTGAGAATCCGGAAGCCCTGGTGCATGTGGCCCAACTGGCGGCAGCGTATCGCTCCACGTTCAAAAAGGATGTGGTGATCGATCTGGTATGCTACCGGCGATACGGCCATAATGAAGGCGATGAGCCCTACTTTACGCAGCCGCTGATGTATGACCGTATCAAGTCACGTCCTTCGGCACACGAACTCTATGCGCAACAATTGATCGAGGCCGGTGTTATCGACAACCGCACGGTCGATCAATTGATGAGCGCCCGAATGGAAACGCTGGAGGCCGCCTACCAGCAGGTCCATGGAAGCAGTTGCCTCTTCCCACAGCCCAAGTGCTTCGAAGAGATGGAGATATTTACCGCGCCTTACAGCTTGTCGCCCGTGGATACGGCGGTTTCCGGCGAGCGCTTGATATCGCTGGCGGAAAGGCTCAATCAATTGCCGTCCGGCTTTACTCCCCACAACAAGATCAAAATGCTGCTGCGCCGCCGCATGCAAAGTGTCGAAGAAAAACAAGGCATCGATTGGGCCAATGCCGAAGCCCTGGCGTTCGGCTCTTTACTGCTGGAAAGGCTTCCCATCCGCCTCAGTGGCCAGGACTGTGGCCGAGGAACCTTCAGCCAGCGCCACAGCGTTCTGTTTGACCGAAATAACGGCGAGCCATATGTCCCGCTGAACCACCTGGAACCGGAGCAGGCACGATACGATGTGTTCAACAGTTTACTGGCCGAGGCCGGCGTGCTCGGATTTGAGTACGGCTATGCCATGTCCCATCCAAAGGGGCTGACCATCTGGGAGGCCCAGTTCGGGGATTTTGCCAACAATGCCCAAGGCATCATCGATCTGTTTATTGTCAGCGGAGAGACCAAATGGCAATGCCGCAACGGTCTGACGCTGTTGCTGCCCCATGGTTGGGAAGGCCTGGGTCCGGAACATTCCAGCGCACGCCTGGAGCGATTTCTTCAGCTATGCGCCGATGAGAACATTCAGGTGTGTAATTTGACGACGCCGGCCCAATACTTCCATCTTTTGCGGCGCCAGGCCAGGGCGCAATACCGCAAACCCCTTGTG